>JACQWN010000245.1 GCA_016209245.1 Bacteroidia bacterium | reverse complement strand
TGAATCACGGAATGTAGAGACGTACAAATTGTGCGTCTCTACATTCCGTGATTCATTCCGTGATTCATTCCGTGATTCATTCCGTAATTCAACCCGTGATTCATCCCGTAATTCAACCGAATTCCGGGATGATTCATTACAAAACCGTCAAACCACAAATTCGTCCGGAAAAACATCAATACCAAATTGGAAACCGGGTTCGTTGGGTGTAATCATTAATCAATTTAAACGTATTTGCACAATTACCATAAGGAAAAATGGTTATCCGTATTTTGGATGGCAATCCCGTTTCTATGATGAAATTGTATGTAATGATGAACGTTTATCTGAAATAAAAACATATATTCGTAATAATCCTTATAATTGGAAAACCGATGAACATAATCCTCTTGCTATGTGAAGATAAACAAAAAACATCTATAATAATATTTTAAAATATGAAAATATGAAAAATAACATTCGATTAAAATGGTTACTTTTATTATCGGTTTTTATTATAACCGGTATGCATACTTATTCACAGTATCTTAAATACACAGGATATTTAAGAGATTGTTCATGCGATTTGCTTTCCGGGCAAACCGTAAGTTTAACGGTCAGTATAATACATGGCACTCCGGCGGGTGAAACGGTGTACACTTATATATTTGACGATATAAATGTAACTGTCGGGATATATACGATTGGATTTGGGCTAAGTATTCCAGAAAATTTTCCTCTGCAGGATGAGTACTTTATTAAGATTGAGTCCGGCGACAGCCCACCGAATAGTCCGCCGGTTGTTCAGCAATTGCTGCTATATTCATTTTCTCAATCTAATGTTCAGGTAATTGCACATCCGGCGCCGCAATGTAATCAGCAGCACCAAGGAATTGTCCGTTATTTCAACAATGGCGCTATAATCCAGGTTTGTGACGGAAGTGAATGGAAAAATATCTGTTGCGGCGATAATTGCGACTGGCAACCCGATTGCCCCGATTACCAGCCCTGTCAGGGTGTAACCACAGCGGAACAGGTGTACAACACTGTTACCAAAACCTATAACGCAGTTGAGATTGGCTGCCAGTGCTGGTTACAGAATAACCTCGATATCGGGTCAATGGTTTTAGGAGCTACAGATCAATCCGACAATACAAGCATTGAAAAATATTGTTATAATAATGATGAAAGTAATTGTGCGACTGACGGCGGATTATACCAGTGGAATGAAATGATGCAATATACGACAGTAGAAGGAACTCAGGGTATTTGTTCCGTCGGCTGGCATATTCCCACACAGGATGAGTTTGCACAATTAATTGATTATGTTGAAAATAATTATGATGGAAATACTGCCGAAAATTTATTAGCATCAGGAGAATGTACAGGAAATGGTTCAAGCCATTTTGATGCTCTTCTTGCTGGATATAGGACAAACCTAAGTGATTTTTTGATGATAAATAATTTTAGTTTATTTTGGACATCCACAATAAGTGGCATTGACATCAAGCCATCTTATCGAATAAATTGTTCAGGCACCCCTGCTATTAATTTATTCTGGTGGCAAATTTCATCTGGATTGTCGGTTCGCTGCATTAAAGACCAATGCGGAAGCATAATAATTGAGGGTTCTAATTATAATAATAAAATCGCTGTTGGTAATTCCACAGGCATAATGAAAATCAAGGGTGAATACATCATAAACGTCGTGAAATGGCAGCGTAGTTACAATTATTCGGAATTTTTTGATATTTCCGAAACAGTTGGTCAAAACCTTTATGTATTTGAACAAATACCGACGGTCACTGGAATATTCCAATACAGGGCCGTGATCAACAGCGCATACTGTACCGAAGAATATACTAATTCGCTCGTATTAATAGTTGAATAAATAATAAAAAAGATGAATATGAAAAATATAATCAAATCGGGTATAATTTTATACCTTGCGCTTTTCGGTCAAACGGGATTAATAGCACAGACTTCTTTTACCTATAACGGAATTGCCCGCGATTGCAACTGTGAGCTTCTGAACAGCCAGGGCGCAAATATAGTGATCAACGTAAAGCTGCTGCCGGGCACGCCTTACGCTACGGCTATATATGAGGAGGTTCATAATGTCCCTACAGATGCTAACGGTGTTTTTTCTATTGTCGTAGGGTCGCCTGGACCTGGTGGTTCGGTGATAAGCGGTTCGTTCCCGACTGATTGGAGTACAAATACGTATTATATAAAGATCAAAACTGCCGGAAGCGAAGAAGTGACACAACTCCTTAAGTATGATAACCCTAACATTTCGGTTGATACCGATGTACAGTGCACGGCGGCTAACGCCGGAGTGGTGCGATATTACAACAACGCCCTCATGCAATTTTGTAACGGCAGCACCTGGGCGAACCTCTGCTACGAAGGCATGACCGGTCTGCCCTGTGAAACATTCCCTCCCTGCCAAGGCATTACACAGATCGAATATGAAGGACAGATTTACCATACCGTCGAGATTGGCTGCCAGTGCTGGTTGAAGGAGAATTTGAATGTGGGGCTGTACACTTCAAGTACAATTGATTGGTGGGGTATCCATTCAGATTTATCGGATAATGGTATTATTGAGAAATATTGTTATGAAAATAATGAACTTAATTGCGAAGAATCCGGAGGATTATATGATTGGCATGAATTGTTGAATTATTGTACAATGAACAACATTTCTACAAAAGGTATTTGTCCAAACGGTTGGCATATTCCTTTGCAGGATGAGTTTACAAAATTAATTGTATCAGCAAATTATGATGGAAATGCTCTCAAAGAAGAAGGAGTAGGAGGAGGTACAAATACAAGCGGTTTTAGTGCAAAAATCACCGGTAACAGATATATACATGGGGATTTTTTTAACGAAGGCCAAATAAAATTTTGGAGTTCAACATGGTATATCAGTGGTGTTATATATCTTAACTATTTTAGAATATATAATTTATCATCTGCTATAGAGATTGGCCATGGGCAATATGAGGCTGAAAATGTAAAAGGTTATTCCCTTAGATGTATCAAAGATCCATGTGCAAGTATCACAGGTGGTGGCGAATACTGTCTCCTAGATATACCGGGTTATGAAGTTGATGTTAATTTATCTGTTACAGGAGAATATAATAATGTGATAAATTGGCAAAAACGTGAACCAGAAACATATAATTGGATAACAATAAATTCAACTTCCGATCATTTGTCGCAAATATTTTCTGCGCCTGCTGCTTATGAGTACCGTGCACATGTTGATGACAGCGATTGTCCATATTTGAATAATTATAATCCGGGATATACGCCTTCCGTTGTTGTAAGGGTCTATTCACAGACAGTAGGTGGAAGCATAAACGGTGGTGGGGAAACAATAAATTTAACTAATTCAACGGGAGTATTAACCTTGGACAATTATACCGGAACAATTATTAGATGGGAGAAAAAACATGAATTAGAAGAATGGGTTCAGATAAATAATTTAAGTCAAACATACGAAGAAACACCAGCATTATCGGGAACATGGTACTACCGCGCAATAGTAAAGAACGGCGGTTGCGACGAGGTCCCTTCCGTTCCTGCTGTTATAGTGGTACAGTGATAAATGTTAAACTTTTAAAGATTTTTGTTATGGAAGACAAGACATTAGAAATTAAGGTTCGTGTAGGTTCAAATGTCAGTAATGTAACCTGGACATTTTCGCCAAATGTTAATGAGCTGGAGCAGATAGCAATCTTTGAGCTGGTCAAAAGGAATATTGATAGGGCGATAGATGCCAAACTGAGTCCACCCAAGAATAATTAGTTTTATCGGGTAATCAGGCTTTATGGAAATGCTGTAAATTTATTTTCGGTGTACATTCCGCCGCAAAATCAAAATAGTCCATGCCAAGAATGTTTATAATTTTAAATAAAAATAGTTATGAATGATCAAGAAGTTGCACAAGAATTAATCAGACGAGGAATTATCAGTCCTGCTGAATTAAACCAAGGTTTATCGGTTGGCGAAATATTGGTAAGACGAGGGATAATAAGCCAAGAAGAAATGAATCAGGGACAATCTGTTTATGAAATATTAAGACGCAGAGGAATTATTTAACATAGATTTTACGGCGCTAACTCCGATGCAAAAACAAAAAGAATTCTCGATATTGGAAAAAATAAATAAATGACTGAAAAACGCGATACATTATTAGATTTAAGAAAGCAAGCAGAAACGCAACTCTACAAGCTTGTAATTTATATTTCCGGCGGTGCATTAATTGCAACATTGACTTTTTCAGAAAAAATATTATCGCTGACAGATACAAGGTCAAAAACGGCGACTGGCTGAACAATGATTCCTCGGGCTTTGTATTTATTGATATTGATACGAACGGGACAGTATTTTTGAATGGCGATTCTGTACAATATATCGGAGGCACAGGAGCGACATATTTCGGGAATATTACATTTAACGGAACCAGCGCTAAAATTCTTGAAATATCCGGCTGCCAAGTAAAAGGACTGCTCACCCTCGATGCCGTTTTAAAACTGAATAACAAACGATTAATAATTGACAACAGCTCGCCCGATGCATTGCAATATACGGGATATATCATCAGCGAAGGTCTGCCAGGTAACGGTTACGGCGAATTGCAATGGAATATCGGCACATCGGCAGGTAACTATTCCATACCTTTTGCCGACAGCACCGGTACAGACCTGACTTTACCTATCCAAATGCCGGGTTTACCTTTAAATATACAGATAAAGAATGGAACAACGAGCATAATAATATTGATGAATCGAAACTACAGGCGCAGCGCTATAACACCGTTGAAAATAAATGGTACGATAAAGCGATTACCGGGCTCGTTGATACTGCAAATAATACTGTTACCGTTCAAAACCTCAACGATGATCTTAAATATCCTGCATGGACTATGGCTGATCCGCTTACTGACCTGCTGTTTGACATTGTTTGGACAGACCTTGTAAACACACAGGTATCGGGCGATGAGCTGATAAATACCGGGACGAATAACAACTGGAAAAATGGCGCCGCATCGGCAAATATTTTATTCCCGGGTAAAAACGGTTATATATTATATAAGGTATCGGAAACAAACTTTAATTCGGTTAACCGTGTGCTGGGATTATCTGAAACAAACGCAAATGCCGGGAACGGCTCCATAGAATACGCTTTCTTTTTTAAGAAAAATAAAGTCCGGCTAATAGAATCGGGGACGGACCTGGGAATTGAAAAGACTTATACCACCGGCGATAAGTTTTATATTAAACGGGTTGACAATAAAATAATATATGTTAAAAATGCTGAAATACTGTATGAAACAAACACCAATAGCCAGAAACAGCTAATAGCGGATGTATCGCTAAAAGAGCAGAGCGCTTCATTCAAAGGGGTTAAGGCGTCATTTCCCGTTCCCATACAGGCGACTTATACTATCACGGAGGGAACGAATCCAATGGTATGTTCCGTTACATTGGGCGTAACCGGCGGATTCCCGCCATACTATTACCAATGGAGCACCGGACAAACCACATCGGTGCTGACTGATGTTATGCCTGACATTTATACGGTAACCGTTAGCGACTATTTTGGAAATCCAACCATCGTAGAAGTAAATGCTTTTATACTTTCCGATATTGAATGGACAGACCTGGTAAATACGCAGGTACAAGACAACAAACTAATAAAAACAGCAGGACTGACCAACAAATGGGATGCAGGCGCCGCTTCATCATGTATCCTCGGCAGTGCTCAAAACGGTATGATACGATATACGGTATCGGAAGCCAATTTCAGCTCGACCGAACGCATGTTGGGCTTTTCAAGGCAGAACGTTGATGCCGGGAAAACCATTGATTATGCTTTATTTTTTTCAAACAATAAGGTAAAGATATGCGAATTGGGGACTGTGCTGCCCGATGTTATAAAAACATACAGCATTGGCGATATTTTCCAGGTTGTCAAAAATAATGATAAGATTATCTATAAAATGAACGGAACAGTTTTACGGGAAGCGGCTTTTACTCCGGCAGCGCCGTTAATAGCCGATGTAACCATTAAAGACACAAGCGCATATTTTGAAGCGGTACAAGCTTCTTTCTGTATATCATGCAATACTACGGCTGTTATTTCCGATAATGGCGACGGCTGTAACCCGGGCAGTGCGGAATTAAGCATAACGGTAGCGTCGGGAACGTTCAGCCGGTGGCAGCAGTCTCTTGATAAAGTGAATTTCACAGACCTGCCAGGCGGAACGACCAATCCTTATACCTTATATATAAATACAACAACATGGTTCAGGGCAGTTATCGGTTATGAAAACAACCTTTTATGCTACTCAAATGTGGTAAAATACAGCACAGGCAACAGCTATTATATAAACGACAGCTCATTGGCTGACGACTTATGGACAACCACCGCCGGCGACGATAACAACGACGGGCTGACCCCGGCAACGCCCAAAGCCACGCTCGAGGTATTGTTCGATGCTTATGAAATATCGAATTGTGCAACTATATATATTGATGCCGGCACATACACCGAAACCCCTGTAATAAAAGAGTGTATAATTACCGCAGCCGACAAATATCTCGAAATAACAGGAGCAGGAAATGATGTAACATTGTTCAACGCAATGGGACAAAATTTTAATTTCCGGCTCAAGGAGACAGGTTATATACAATTGAAGGATATTGGAATGACTGGCGCTGCCGGCAGCAATGTCCAGCTCTTAAATTCACATCATATTACTATTGCCGGCTGTAAAATCCAAGACAGCAACAATGCAGGAATAGTCTGCGCAGGAATCAGCGCTCTACCATCTGAATACAACGAGCTCACAAACAATGTAATAACAAATGCAGCTATTGACGGAAGGGGTATTATTGTCAGGGGAAAATGCACAAACTTGACTATCACAGGGAACTCGCTCAACGCAACAGGCGCCGGTGCAGCATTACACAAGAGTTTATAATAACTACATCAGCGGTCAGCAAGTTGGTGTACATGTAAAGAGCGCTACCAGCTCAAATAATGAATTATATTTTAATTCGTTTTACAACACGCAGCGAAACCTGAATTTCTCCAAACCAGGAACCAATGCGAACTGGAAGCTCAAAAATAATATTTTCTATACGACCAGCAATACAGCAGCGGACGCCTGTATTTACATAAAAGGCACTAACCCGTTCGGCGAGATTGATTATAATTTGTATTATGCGCCGAATGCAGCCGGTGTAGCGAACTTCGGCAATACGAAATACACGAATCTAACAGCATGGAAGGCGGTTACACACCAGTTGTCCGGTGGAAACGGCGATGGTAATTCTATTGAAGGGAATCCTGAATATTTTGATCCATCCAATCATTTGTTAGATATTGGGCCTGCTGCAATAGTGAACAATACCGGTCTTCATATTAATGATATTAATAATGATTTATACGGTTATTCAAGAAAAGACATTCCTACAATAGGTGCAAATGAAATTACTCCATCACTAATAATTAATACGAAAATGATTAACGGTAAATTTACTTATCATTTATCCGGGAATGGAATTTCCGTTATACAGGCAACTGGAAGTAAAAGAGTTTATCCAATAAATCGAATAGAACCGGGCATATCGAAAACTTACAAATTATATATAATGGAAACCGAATACAATAGTGAGTTCACATTTCTTTTTGATATTGATGCTTATTATAAAATATCAAACGTAAGAGGTGTATATAATTATTATATTGATAATATAGATAGTTTAGCGCCAGATTCTCTTACCCCCGGTGACACCTTATACAATAATACTTTAGCTATTGATACCTTACCACTTGATAGCACATATTATAAAATTGTTAACGGATGTGAACTAGTGTTTTTAAATGAAGAAAACACCATTGATTTTGATTATAATTCTCTTACTATTTATTTAGTCTTACAGGGCGGATTATTTTTTACTCCAAATAACGATGGATTTTTTGATAAGTTGGAAATTAAAGGCGTTGATAATGCAATAAATTTTTTATTTAAAATATTTGATATTAATGATCAATTAGTGTATGAGACTCATAATAAGAGTGATGCATGGAATGGGCTTCATAAAGATACCGGGCAATTAGTTTTACCCGGCGCATATAAGTATGCTCTTCAGGCAGATGGAGAAGTAATACAGGGGCAATTCCTTATTAGTTATTAAACAGCTTATTATTGAGGGGGGATATCTTCATTCCAGACGTTTTATGCAGAGTCATCCCCTCAATACTAAGCTAAATTTTTTTATTAACCTTTAAAATTGAAAATTATGAAAACAATCTTCACGCTATTTTTTCTGACAAGTATAAGTCTTTCCATTTTTGGGCAATGGAGTGTACTAACTACCTTCACAGGTCTTTTTTATGTGAACGACATATTATTCATTGATCAAAACAATGGCTATCTTGTTGGAACAGATGCAGTTCCAAATGGTAAAGCAATTATTAAAAAAACCACAAATGCTGGCGCTTCATGGACTACTGTTTATAGTTTAACTCCTTCGGTATCTCCATCCACACTGATGATGAGTCATATTAATTTTGTAACCAGTTCAGTTGGTTATGCTGTCGGAGGTTATACGGATCTCCTAAAAGGAATTATTTGTAAAACTACCAATGGGGGAAATAGTTGGGATACCTTGCCTCACAATCTTAATTGTTCACGTTTTTTATCATCATACTTTTTTAACACGAATAATGGTTTTATTACCGGAACATATATTTTTAAAACAACGAATGGAGGTATGTCATGGAGTCAGGTAAACTCAGCAATTGGAGCTTATGGAATTAGAAAAATAACTTTTATCAATTCAAGTACAGGATTTGCTATAGGTAATAATGACAATCTTCTGATAAAAAGTACAGACGGAGGAAACACATGGAGTGAAGTCACTTTACCCACAACTGAAAATACAAATGATATTTTTTTCATCGATCAAAATACCGGATTTATTGGCTGTAACAATGGAGTTATACTGAAAACAAATAATGGAGGTACTTCATGGACACAAGTAGTAAATAATGATAGCGATAATTACAGTATCCTGACTATTGAGTTTGCTACTGATCAAATTGGCTTTGCAGGTACTTTGAATGGGAAAATCCTGAAAACTACAGATGCAGGGCAGACATGGAATGAAAATTATAACATGACTGATTCTCCTTACATTTTTTTCTGTAATGTGAATGCCATTGATTTTCCAACTGATAATACAGGATATGCCGGAGGAACTACATCCTATATTGCCAAGACAACAAACGCCGGAGGAAATCAAAGCGCTATAGAAAGTATAGTGGAATTACATTTAAAAATTTTTCCAAATCCTGCTAGTGACTTTGTATATTTTGAAAGTATAGATGGTAATTATGAAAAACTTATTGTGAACATTAAGACCATTGATGGAAAAATATTACTATCAAAAGTATTTCAAGGAGATGGAATTTTAGATATACAGAATGTCAAACCAGGTATTTACCTTACTGAAATTAAAACAAATAATAATAGATTTACCCGAAAACTTATTAAAATATGAAAACAAAAAACATATTACAAGTTGAGAATCTTGACCAACAACAAAGAGCAATTAAAGAACAAGTATTAACAGATCAAAAAAATGATATTATTAAATATACTCAAACTATCAACAACAATGCTAAAGAGGAAGAAAACAAGATGCTTGAAGGAGTATTAAATCAAATCAACAGTTTTTCTGAAGAATATGGGAAAACAAACGGTTATGATTTGGTATTCGGTACAACATTATCAGGTAGTATTCTTTACGGATGCCCTGCCCGTGATATCACTGACGAGATATTGGAAGCGCTTAATAATCGTTATAAGGGAATAGACTAATGGTTAAATATATTTCATATATCGTCATTTTTGTTATAATAACGAGCTGTTCGGATAAAACACAACTTAATACATTCCAGGAATACGCGGAATATTTAAATGATCCGGAAAACGGTTTGATTAAAATAAAGACGGTTAATGGTTATGAGCTAAAAGTACATTATTTGCCCCCCGCGTATAGCGCTTATCTTGAATTATCACAGGATAGCGTAATTACAAAAAAAGAAGCGGACAGTGTGTTAAAAGACTACCTGGATGGATTGACTTTTATGTTATCCATTGGACCGGATAAAAACCGGGGGTATTCCGGTAATATTATGTATAACGGAATAACAAAATATGAAGAATATAAAGAAAGGTTGATAAATCTTAGTTTTAGTATAGAAAATTTCGTGACACTTAAAACCGGTAATGAAATTTACTCCCCTGTTCTTAGTAGTTTCGATTTTGAGTACGGATTAAAAGAAAATAAAAACATCCTGTTTGTTTTTTTACCTATTAACAATAATAATAGTTTTCATACTTCAGACAATCTGGATTTTGTCTTTGAGGATTTTGTCTTTGATACCGGAATGAATCATTTTGTTTTCAATAGAAAAGACATTAATAGTTTACCTGAATTTAATTTCTGGAATTATGAGAAGAATACGAGAATCTAAGTTTTTTAAAGCTTTCGCGGTTTTTGTCGCTATCAATATGTTGTTTGAGATAGTATTTCCGGGCATTTCATACGCTTTGACCGGTGGCCCCGGAGCACCAGAATTCAGTAGTTTCGAACCTGTCGCTACTACTAATATGGTAAATGAATTTACAGGAGATTTTACTTATAACCTTCCGTTAATGACCGTTCCTGGTCCTAACGGAGGAGGATACCCGATCAATTTATCATACCATAGCGGAGAATCACCTGAATCAGAAGCTTCATGGGTAGGATACGGATGGACTCTTAATCCCGGCTCTATATCTAGGAATAAACGCGGTTTCCCAGACGATTGGGACGGTAAACAGGTCACCTATTGGAATAAAACTCCTGCTAGCCAAACCATTAGCCTTGGTGGCGCTATTGATTTTGAAATTTTTAGCTTTGATATACCTGTAAATTTAAGCGCAACACTCAGATATAATAATTACAGGGGGTTTGGATATAATGCCGGAATCGGTATTCAGCTTGGTAAAGGAGTCGTAAGCCTTGGTTATAATATTTCAGACGGTGAAGGAAGTTTTTCGCTTAATATTAATCCAGGTGCAGCATTAAATGAATTAAAAGAAAGCGGAAAAAATGATGAAACTCAACCTGCAATCCAATCATCAGAAAAGACGGGGCCACAAGATAAATATAAAGCTGATCCGAAATTAAGGAGAGAGGATGCAAAAGCACAGATGAATCTTGGAAGTATGTCATTGCTTGGCAGCAATTATGGAATTTTTTCACATAATGATGTCTATAGATCTGTGCAGGCTACGCATTATACTGGATTTTCTGTTAATTTTACCGCTGTAATTCTTGGCACTTTATGTCCTTTACAACTAGGTCCCGGGTACAACCTGTTTGGAAGCTATTCAAATCAAATAAATGATGAATTTAAAGACCTTTCGACTTACGGATATATGTATTCATCTAATGCCGGACTGGGGATTGAAATTGAAGATGACGGTGAAGACGATATGATGGATTATTATATTGAGAGGGAAGGAAATTATAATAAAAGAGATTATTATCTTGGAATTCCATTCAATAATGCGGACATTTATACTGTCACGGGAGAAGGAATTGGTGGAGGGTTCAGACTGTACGATAAAAAAGCAAGGCATTTTCATCCTAACTATGTTAACAGTGAAACAATTATTGGGAGTCTCGGTCTTGAATTCGAAGCAGGTTTGAATTTTGGAGGCGGCGGAGACATCAGTATAGGTGTACATAATTTAAAAATGGGGGCATGGAAGGATATTCAAGGAGTTGAAGCTTCAGAAAGCACCGACGATACTATCTTTTGCCGGTTCGCCAATGACCTCGGCGGATATATTTCATACGGCGATCCGGAAGGCGCTTATACTCACGATGCTCAGCAGGCTACAATAGAATATACAAATACCTTAGTTGGATTTAGAGAATGTGAGGCAGATGTTTCAGATATTTCACAGACTATTTCCGACGATTTATATATGCCGGAGATATATGGCACAAGAACTGGCCGTTCTTCCTATATCGGTTTTAATACCAATAGCAAAATACTCGATCAACAAGGAAATGTTAGATATCGCGCATACTCAAAAGAATCTGCATTGGATGCTTTTATCGATCGCGAAGATACCGAAATTGCCGATCAAATTGGCGAGTTTTCCATCGTAAACGAAGACGGTCAAAGATATAATTATGGTCTTCCAGTATTTTCAAAAAACGAAAAAAACCTTCAGGTTGATGTCACAAATGCAAATATAGTCAATAATTATTTAGCTTATAAGAATATAACAGGTGATTTAAAATCAAAAATCGGGGAAGAAAGGAACGCTCCATATACCACTACCTATCTGCTCACCTCGATTGTTACTCCGGATTATATTGATCGTACAAATAACGGCCCTTCTAACGACGATTTAGGAGGATGGACAAAGTTTACATACTCAAAAATGTATGGCGGTACAGGAGGTTGGTATCATTGGAGAATACCATATACAGGGCTGCTGTATAATAAAAATTCGTTATCCGACAAATTTGATAATACCGGGAGTGTTGTTGAAGGGGAAAAAGAAGTTTATTATCTGTCTTCGATTGAAACCCATACGCATAAAGCTGATTTTATCACTTCCCAGAGAGATGATGGATACGATGCTGCATCGAATCCATCTTTTAATCAAAATCTAGACGGTTCAAAATTTCTGAAAAAACTTGATAAAATCATGCTTTATGTAAAGAATAATACCGGAACAAAACTGCTTAAAACCGTGAATTTCAGATATGATTATAGTCTTTGCGATGATGTTCCCAATAATATTACCGGCGGGGGAAAACTGACATTGCGAAAAGTCTGGTTCGATTATGAAGATATCTATAATGCCAAAATCAGTCCTTATCAATTCGAATATTCTTATCCTACCGTACAATATCCCGGCGCATACTCCGGTCTCCAGAACTATGGCAACGGCCTAACTGAGAATCCCGATTATGAATATTTTTGCATTGATCCCTGGGGCAACTATCAAGCTCAGGGTCAACAACGGTACAATTCATTAAAGAACTGGGTAAACCAGGCGTCCGAAGCATCATTCGATCCTGCGGCATGGCACCTGAAAGTGATTAAGCTGCCGTCAGGCGGAGAAATTCATATTCAATACGAACAAGATGACTATTGTTATGTCCAGGATAAAGATGCCCATGTAATGGTAAGTCTCAAAGAGGTCAGTAATGACGGCGTTCTTAACAAGTATTACCTGAACCTGTCTGATATAGGAATCAATGAGTCGGATCCGGATTATTCCATCAAAATAGCAAAACTGGAAGACAGGATTGAAAATTTATATCACGATGAAAAACGGATGTATTTCAAATTCCTTTACAATTTGAATGGCTTGAGCGTTCCTGATGTGAACGATTGTAATGCCGAATATATCACAGGACATGCTTATGTCAGGGAAGTAAAAACTGACGAGCATGGGCTATTCGTAAAACTAGGATTAAATGATCAATTGGGTGGATTTTTTGACCTTCCCAAAGAGGTATGCCAGGATTTTGTTAAAACACAAAGAGCGGGAAAACTAAGCCCCCCGGGTAATTGCGATCCTACTGAAGATGATATCCTTGGGGTGACCGATGCCTCCCAGCTCGTAATGAACTTTGTCAATTTTCTTCTTACATTTTCATTTCCTGAAGCGACTTGTATGAAGGTGAATTTTCCTTTATCATACCTTCGAATGCCTGTGATAGATGCGAAAAAGGGCGGTGGAGTTCGCGTAAAAAGACTTTTAATGTATGACGGAGGGATTGAAACCGGACATCCATGCCTGTTTGGCAATGAATACATTTATAAGTTTTATGACCCCGATAAAATGGAATACCGCAGCAGTGGCGTCGCAACAAACGAACCCGCAGCCATACGCGAAGAAAATGCTTTAGTGACTTTACTTCCAAGGGGTCAACAGTTTTTTCTTGACAAAATTATCAGCGGCAGAGACAAAAAACAGGTGGAAGGTCCCCTGGGCGAAAGTATTATGCCTGCACCTTCGGTCGGTTATACCAAGGTGATAGTAAAAAATATCCATAGCGGGAAAACGGGCACCGGCTATACGGTAAGTGAATTCCATACCGCAAAAGAATACCCTTTTATAGCTAGTTCGACCGAAATCGAAAATACGCATAAAGACTTTATGATGATTATGACAGGTTTAATTAATTACCTGGTGAATAATACATGGCTTTCGCAAGGTTATGTTTTTAAATTGAACAACATGCACGGACAACCGAAATCGGTATCTTCCTATTCAGGCGATTTTTCTTTATCGGATATCTATAATCCGCAACCCGAAGCATTGGTCAGCCAACAGAACTATACTTATTATGAACCCGATGAAAAAATACCTGTCATAAAAGGACTTACCGAGGTTCCTGCATATATGCCTTTAGGCCAGGAAATGGACCTCGTATTTGACTCGCGATGTATCAGGGATGTAAATAATGACGCAAATATTGAATTCGATATTGACGCAGGTATTTTCTTTACAATACCGGTACCTATGGCTTCGGCATTCCCATCATATACCTATTCCGAGACCGAATTATACACCCATGTGACAACAAAGGTAATACAGTATCCTGCAATCGTGAAAAGCATACAATCCTATTCCGACGGAATTTATCATATCACTGAAAACCTCGCCTTTAGCCCAACAACTGGGAAGCCTGTGAAAACAAAAACGTATGACGGCTTCAAAGGTCTTGTTTTGCAAAATTCATCTATAAACCATGGCTTTTATACTACTTCCCAAATCCCGGCGTCATGGGAATATAACAACTTCGGACTGATCTCGCGTAACGAGAAGAAGTTGATCAAATCAACTACAGATATTTCAATGTCCAAAGAAGTCATTAACAGCAAGTGCTATCTCTGTTTTACCCCGACCACGACCACCGGCGACGTTTGTTCTCTCATGGGTGAGTTTGCCGAAGGTGATCTTGTAATGTTATCAGAAACAAATAATTGTATATATCATATCGGGAAGTCACAGGGCAATAAACTAGAAATACTACCGGTTTCTTTCAATACTGATCCGACTCAATCTTACGGCGATCCTTTGAATGTTGAAATCCTGAGAAGCGGGTTCAATAACCGTCTGAATGAAACGGCCGGAGCGTTTACTACTTATGGTTTATCTTATGCATCTCAACCTGTCGTTAATAATGCGGCACTTCAATCAAGACAACCCCTTGCCGTTGCTCTTAATACTATTCTCGAAGCAGGTGGGCAAGGTGTGATTGACCAGTCAACTCAAGGTATTCCATGGGATCAGATATTGAATCCATTTACAGGTGAATGCGGTATGCCGGACGGATATAAAATTATTGTGGATTTCTCCAGTCAGAACTCCACTGGAACAATATCCGTAGTATTTCCGATTCAAAATATGGTGCAAAATCCAGGTTTTATTCCAAATGTTAATTATAACTCTAATAGCTGTGGTCACTATAAAAGGCCATTTGGTTTCCCCGAGGCAGTCCCAATTACATTTGTTCCATCTTGGCATCCCGCTAACAGTTCACCACAACTTATAATAGATGATGATATAAATTTCGCCGTAATGAATGCGCCAGGTTATAATAATAATTCCTCAAATGAAGCATTATATAATGAGCTCATACCACTAATTCATGGAAAAAGTTATAACTTTAGCTATGAGTATTGTCTTCCACCACAAAGTTATAATACGATGACATTACCTCAAACACCATGTCAAGTTCCCGAAACTTGTTCTACTTTCTTGAATAATTCAGGGGAAGTTGATAAAATTTTTGTCTGTCTTTCATCAAGCACGGCTTATAACCCTTCCACATCAAAACCTGCAAATACTTTTCAAGTTCTTTTTAGTGTTACTAATCAATTAGCATTAGATCCAATAATGTGGCAACATGTTGATATGGAATTTATTGCAGATCAATCATATAAATATTTATTTTTATCACATGATAATATTGAATCTGTTCCGAATAACGAATATTGTGATCATAGTAATATAAGTGACTGGATCCAATACCGCAATGTCTCAATAATGCCGTTAGAAACAGAAACTTGTTTTTCACAATTAGTTAAATCAACCGAAAATACACAAGGATTAGGTAGATTTGCAATTGACCAATCTTCAGGTCAGTTGGTATATTATCCTGCAGGTTGCGACTGTAATCCACAGGAAGTGGAATGTCTTAGATTCTGTAATGGATTGTATCCTAATGTAGAGATTTCGCAGGTGATTTCGTCGGAAGCAAGAACATACAACAATTACTGGCCTTATAACGAGACAGTTAATCCCTTCCCAACCGGTGCAAATGTGTATGAAAAAGGAGTAATTGGCAAATGGCGCCAGGAAAAAACTTATGCGTATCGTACGGAAATAGAGGGATTTGACCAGCCATATTACTTTGGAAACGAATACCGGAATTACAATACCGGTTATTATGTTATGGATCTGTTTAACTGGAAATCGCCATTGGCAAATGATCCGACGAAATGGTTGAATATAAATACAATTACCAAATATTCTCCGGATGG
Organism: Bacteroidia bacterium; assembly: GCA_016209245.1. Lineage (GTDB taxonomy): Bacteria > Bacteroidota > Bacteroidia > Bacteroidales > BM523 > JACQWN01. Next base: position 7,359 of record JACQWN010000245.1, on the reverse strand, counting down.
AAATGCAACGGAAGATAAAGATATCCTGGGTATCAGCAGTACGGTCAAATTCGGCTATCATGGCACACAGATTTACCTGACAGCACAAAATGCAAAATATGACCATGTAATGTACGAAAGCTTTGAAAACAGGTATGGACCAATTTCAGGTCATTTTTACTTTGAAGACGGTGTAATGGACTATACTAATGATAATTTAATATGGGATAATACAAAAGCACATTCTGGAATTAGTTCCGCCAAGTTTGTAAGTACAACAAATCATCCGACTTTACTTGCATATATTGATCCTCAACAAGCGGCAGAACTTTCTGCACGCGGACTATTATTTAAAGTCTGGGTGCGAACAGATAGCCAGATTCCATCGGTTATTGAAAATGGATTAAAAGCGGAATTATGGAATGTAAACGCAGTAGTAGCTTTACATACAACCGATTTTTTGAAAATAGCACAAGTCGGTAAATGGTCTCTTTATCAGGCCATATTCCCTGCACCGCCTGGAAACTATGGTTACTATCCTGTTATCAACTATTACCCAACATCAGTTGAAAATGTCTGGATTGATGATATTCGATTCCAGCCGCTTAATGCATCAGTGAACACTTATGTATATGATATCAATAGCCAAAGACTGATTACCAGTTTCGATGATCAAAATTTCGGATTGTTTTACCAGTATAATGCCGAAGGTAAATTGGTAAGGAAATTAAAAGAGACCGAACGTGGCTTGAAGATGATACAGGAAACTCAATATAATTCACAAGGTAGCGTACAACAATGATTTATAAAAAATTATGAAAATGCTAAGAATATCTATAATCTGCCTGATTTTTAAATTGTTCTGTAGTGATATTTTTTGCCAGCCCGATTACGTGCAGCAAATACGGGATCTATACAAAAGTTTTGAAAAAAAGATTCAGACTCAAAATAACAAAGTGCTGTATGTAAATTATACTGTTGAAATTGTTATGAATGAGAACCACAGTGACGGTCCCATTGTCAGCTCTTTTGAATTGTATGCAGGGAAAGACAGATCGTATTTTTTCGGGAAAGATATAGCCGTGCTGCAAAGCCATAATGAAGTAATGAGCATTATTCATAAAGACAGGATGATTTTTTTGAATAATGCTTTGCCCGAAAATATGAAACAAGACAATATCCGGCACCTTGGTTTTTTACAGGACACACTTTTCCAGCTTACATCGGTCGAATCAGTTGAAAAACTGAACCTTCAAAATGGAATTCCTGCAATCAGCATCAAGCTTAAAACATCCGATTCCGGACAAAAGATATTTAAAATTAGCAGTATGGATATCACAGTTAATGAAAAAATATCGGAAATTTTCCGGGTGGATATTCATTATCTGCCGGGAAGCAAGTATAGTAGGGTTAGCACTATTTTCAGGCAAATCAATTATGATTTTCAATCAGATATTCTTGAAAATGATGTTCTTTCTTTTGCCTTCGATACAAACGGACAATTAAAAGACGAATATAAAAATTATAAATATGTTGATATAAGGAAAAAGAATATTAATAAATAATAATTATATGTATAATTTGTTTAATCGTAAAATAATCCTAATGGTCATAGTGACCGTACTAATATCAGGGAGAAGTTTTTCACAACCTGATTTTGAGATTATTGGAGCCACCGTTGTCTCACCAGGGATGGAAACTGTATATTCCGTTTCAGATGCCTGGTTTTGTCCTATTACCTGGATTGTAAATAACGGCGTTTTTATTGATGACGATGGAAATATAATACCTGGTGCATCTATTTCCACAACCCCCCTTCACCCGAATGTTCTTGTACGGTGGAATTGTATTTCCGGTGGTGGAACAGGAACAATTACTGTACAAACTAACTTACTAGGTTTTTGGTGCCCAAATTTTAACCAGACATTAAATGTTACGATACAGGATTTGAATCCCAATCTTCAGGTCAATGCAATAGATGGGGATGAGTATCCTTATCTAAATGACGAAGAAATTTATGAGTTGAATACAGCAGGTTGTGATGCAAATAGTTTTATATGGACTGTCACTAGTGGTGAAATTCTAAGCGGACAGGGTACGAACGCATTATCGGTACGTTGGAATTCAGCCGGTACCGGGACTTTGTCGGTAGTCCCATCTCTGAATAATTGCCAGGGAACTCCGCAAACGAAAACAGTTACTATTCAGAATATCGAAATTACTGGACTTTCGCAAGTATGCGGCGGACAATATGCTGATTATGATGTTTCATCTTTAGATAATGTACAATCATATACATGGTCTTATCCAACAGGGGTATCCGGTCCCTCAGGTCCCTTCTCTGAGTTATCTTCAGTGATTGCAAGCTTTGGTCCTTATGCCTCCTCAGGTAATATCTCTGTAACAATAGCTTTTAACGATGGTGATGTTACAACTATCCAACATTATGTCACAGTAGATCCTCCTTTCCCTTCGCCTATCGGAGATATAATAGGGAAAAAAGCCGTATGCGCCGCAGAAACAACATTCTATTATATTGCTCCTGTTCAGAACGCAACCACCTATACATGGAATGTTACGAACGGTATAATAACAGAACAGGGAACAACAAGTATTTCGGTAACATGGGATTCACCGGGGACAGGAACGTTATCGGTTACTGCGTTCAATTCTTGCACGGCTTGCATTGGATGGGTATCGCAGACGACGGATGTAATTATCCATGAATCATACTCTGGACCGGATTTCACTCTTGTAACCTATAATGATGCAGATCTTGCCAGCCAGGTAAACAAACAATTAATAAAGAATCATTGCAGTGCAGGAGCTACATGTCTCCAGGATATTAAAGAGGCGGAACTGAACATCAAATTTAATCTTGGCCAAGACTATAATTATGGAAATAATCCATGGAACGCCTATGTAAATGTTTCTATTACAGGATATAGCGATATTTTGATGACGAACCCGGTTGTTTCTTACTCGGCTGAGTTAAGTATCAATGAAGATCAACCTGAAAAACTCTTCTCCGTAAATTATACGGACGATTATTACCAGGTCTGTGTATTCAAGGTTTCGATCTCAGATTATTCTTCATCGTCATTAGTTGCCGGCGATATTACACTTGATGTCTATTATTCGGAAATCCTCGGTGATTATACGAATACACCGCCTGCGTGTGCTTCAGCCGGGCCTCTGTTCACAGGCAGCGACTTGTACAAATTTGAATGGACACACCCTTGCCCGGTTTCTAATTGGGTGTTTCAACTTTTGCGGCTTTATAATAAAGAACCAGATAATATTAATACCCTTACTACAATTGAATGCTATGTTGATTGGAACAAAGCGTTAACAATTGAAACACAGTCGCCTGAAAAAAATTTAATCCTACGCATAGCCGAAGGAACCGGTTATTATATCTGGAGAGTGATGCCCATAGGTACCTATTTCGAAGGAGGATTTGCAAATTCATTGAATTATGGACAATGGAGCTTATGCGGGAATTTTATACAGGATGAAACAGTTAATATTACAACAGCTATTTCTCCATATAGCTTTTTCTATACACATGCCGAAGAAAATAAAAATTGGATATATAGTCGTATTTTCACAGAAGGTGACCCTGAAGAATCGCAACAGGTACGAATGGCTGAAAATATCAGTTACGCTAACGGATTGCAGCAGGTACAACAAACTATGTCAGATATCCGGTCGGATGACAAAGTTTTGGTCACACAAACCATATATGATTATTCCGGGAGACCGGTAATCAATACTTTACCGGTACCGGTTGACGGCGAATCGTTTGAATACAAAAACGGACTGGTTAAAAACCTGGATGGAAATGTATATGCACCCGAAGATTTTGATGAAGACAATACAGTCAAATCTCCCATAGCAGTTCGCGATGTTACGGGCGATGTGTTTTCCTACTATTCTGATAATAACAGCGATGAACACGTGCCGACCGCAGAAGGATATCCCTATACCAGGAACTTGTATTACAACGATGCTTCCGGCAGAATAAAAGAACAGGGAGGGGCCGGCGATGTACACAGAATAAGAGATGACGCAGCCTCCAGAACAATTAAAACATATTATTCCGGCGTAAGCGAGGAAGAATTAATACGGATTTTTGGCGATGAAGCGCCCAGAGCGTCAAGTGTCTATAAAATTATTTCTGTTGATCCAAACAATGTTACTTCGGCAACCTACATCAGCAAAGAAGGCAAAACTATCGCAACTTGCCTGGTTTATAATTCGGATAATACATATCAGGAAGATCCTGATGCAGGCGACCAGGAACTGATTGGGCTTCAATTGCCAACTCCCGACAATTTTGACATTAACTATGAAATTCCGGAAACCGTACCTTTAAGCTCATTCAGCAATGCGAAGACAACAACGGTCACCGTTTCCAATCCACCGCAAACGATTAATTTGTATTATTCCATAACCCCCAAAACAATAGAGGATGAATGCCAGTCATATTGTGAAATCTGCGATTATATTGTTGATTTTTATATTTTCAACGCTGAAAATCCGGGTTCACCAGTGTTTTCTTATTCCAAAACATACGAACCCGGGGATATTTGCACTGAGACTGTACAATTACTGACCCCTTCTTTATCATACATTGTTACTGAACCAGGCACTTATTACATTTCAAGAATTATCAGAACAGGAACCAGCGACGAAACAATAGCACCGGATACTTATCTTGAACATGAGCTGAATACGCTGTCGGATCAGTATATATCGGAAATAAATACGGAATTGCAAAATATATATGATTACCTGGATGCTAATAATCTTGACGGTTTATATACGTATCTCGATGATGAATATCAATATGTTAATTTTGATGTAAATGATCCTGATCCGGATGTTACATACGAGAATGATAGCCTTCCGATTCATATCTCCTGTACAGATATCAACATTCCTATTCTTTTATGTAATACAGGAGATTGCGATGCGACAAAGTTTGAGAAATATTTTGTATCAGTCTGGGAATCTACACATCCGGAATATATTGACGGGAATAATAATAATTTTTATGATTTTCTCGGAGATAACTATTCCGATGGCCAATTTAACACCGTTATTTCCGAGATGATTGCATTAAACAATACTAATCCGGATGTTCCTGATTACAATTGTGAGCATTTATGGGAGTGCTGGACATCGCTGGTCAACTCTTATAGCGAAATGCTGGAATTACAAGCTGAAATACAGGAACAACAGCCCGGCTTAGTCTATGAATTTGATCTCCTTGAAGCTTTTCTTAATTGTACAGGGAGGTATCTGCTTGGCGCATCAACTACACCTACCGGTAATAATGGATATATCTCCCATCCGTATTCGTATTTTTATTATGACCATGAGAACACTCCGAATTTATTATGCGAAGGTTGGGCTTGTGGTGCCGTGGATCAATATACAGGATGCACCGATCAACAATTTGGATATAATTGGTTGCAGGCCGATTGGGAAAACTTTTACAATTGTATAAATAATATGAATAATACCGGGTCGCTGACTGTAAATTCTGATGAATCGGCCGATGAAATCATGTCCAATTGTGAAATGACTTGTGAAGAGAGACGTTATAGCTTCAGACAGGAATTGATACAGATGTACCACGATAATCAATTATATATCGAAGGTGATCAATATACTCTTGTCTCTGATAGTGTTTATAGCTATGTTCATGATCCGGTTACCGGTGAACCGATGATTGATCCGGTAACAAACGAATATATGACCGAAATTGATACGGAACAATCACACTGGATTCCCGATCAAACGCTGCCATATTACGGCAGTTATGATATCTCACAGCATCAGCTTAATTGTATGATTGAAGCGTTGGTCGCCTATTGTAAGCAGGGTTGTAATATGACTGTCGTTTATGACGGAGCAGGGGTAATTACAAGCGTAGGAACTGATGCTGAGATTCTAGCGATGCAACAATCAACACAATGGGGCTATGATATAGATTTACCTCCTTGTGAAGGTTCGGAAACGACTATTGATCCTTCACTATTAGTAACCGGCTTTAACTCATTCGATAATATTACCATGGGACAGGATTATATCCATGGCGGTACAGACGAAGATATACTTTATTCTGCAATCCGGACGCACAATCAAGTAGGTTACCTGCTGGGAGGTTATTCAAAATCAAGAAATAGCTCAGGGCCTCCGGATAACGGAAATAAAGATTTGGACAAGCTTAACACTTCATTAGATGATTACGACTTCTGGTTAGTTAAGCTAGATGACCATTATAACCAGGAATGGGAAGCTGTTCTTGGAGGCAGGCAAGATGATTTTTTATATTCTATGGTGCAAACAGATGATGGCGGATATGTACTTGTCGGAGCATCAAGCTCCGGAGAATTTCCAAACTTTAAAACAGCTCCTAATCTTGGTGATTTTGATATGTGGGTCGTTAAAATTTCCGCTACCGGAGCTCTTGTATGGGACAAATCTTTTGGAGGTACCGGGTATGATGATGCACGAGATGTAATTATAGATAGCGACGGGAATATTATAATTGCAGGCAATACTCTTTCACCGGGCTTGGGCGAAACAGGTTCCAATTATTATATTGTTGCATTGGATCCCTTAGGCGGTTTATTATGGCAAAAAGTATTTAGCTCAAAAGAAACAGATATTTTACGTTCAATAATACAGACTTCAGATGGTAATTATGTAGTCGCCGGTTATTCAAATGGTATTAAATGCTGCGATAAGTCCGAACACTCCATCGGGCTTAATGATTACTGGATTATTAAATTTTCTAATATAGGAAACCATGATAAAAAATGGGACAGAACCATAGGCGGTATGTTTGAAGATAAAGCCGCTGATATTATTGAAACAAGCGATGGCAGATTAAGAATTCTCGGCGCCTCCAATTCACCTTCTTTATCAGAGAAAAAAGACGCTATAAATTTTGGCGGATACGACTATTGGGTTGTAGAATTAGACCAGGAAGGAAACAAACTTTGGGATAAATCTTATGGTGGAAATCAACATGAAGGTATTTATATTTCCGCAGGCATCTCGCGTGATGTTCCGATGCAGATTACAGAACTCACAAACGGAAAATTTATTTTAGGCGGTTCTGCCAGTCCGGGCGCTAATATTACATCAACACGTCATAATCTGGGTTGTGATGGCTATGATTATTGGATTGTATTAACTAACCATTTTGGTAATTATTTATCCGACCGGTGCGCCGGCGGAAAACTTGATGAAAGGTTTGGCAAATTAATTTTAAAAAATGATTATGAGGTTGTTCTATGCGGATCATCTGAGTCTAATATATCATGTATCAAATCACAGGATGCCTTTGGTAATGAATCTTAT
>JACQWN010000617.1 GCA_016209245.1 Bacteroidia bacterium | reverse complement strand
GCTCAAAATGCAATTATTACAGTTGAAGCGATAAAAAATAATGATACCCTCAGAAGTCAATCTATTATCAGATTACCTTATGAAACACGGTCATTAATGGAGTCTATTGCACCTATGCCAGACGATTCTTTTGCTGTAAGCGCCGAAGGCTTAGAACATTATTTTGGTATCTGGCGCGGATGTAATAATGTTTGTATTCAAAGACCAATTATATTAGTCGAGGGTTTTGATCCAACAGATAGCAGGTATCTTCACGTTAATAGTACTCTGTATTGTGAAAATAAGTGTAGTAAATTAAAAGATATGAACTTATATGATGTGCTCAATGTTGAAGGTATGGCTGATATGATGCGTGACGCCGGTTTTGATATTATAATATTGAATTATGCAGATGGTAAAGCATCAATAACAAGTAAAGCTAATGTTGTAGAAGAGCTTATCAGAGTATTGAAAGACTCATTGACAAACTGCGGCTCTTCACAGGAATTTATTATCTTAGCGCCAAGCGAGGCGGCGCTTGTTGTAAGATATGCATTGGCCGAGATGGAAGGAAATGGCGAAGAGCATAATACTAAAATGTTTATTTCTTACGACGGACCGCATCAGGGCGGAAATTTACCTTTATCATTACAATATTTAGTTGATTTTATGATTACTTCTATACCGTTAAATTGGTTATTTAATTTTGGCAGTGAAATAATGGAAGTAATTAATGCCGTTCCTACAAGACAAATGATAGTTTATCACTATAATAGTTACCCAAGTCCCGATCCCGAGTTTACAAGCTTTTTTTCCAGTCTTAACAGCTTAAATGGAGGTATTGGCTATCCGACAAAATGTAGAAATATAGCTATCGCCAATGGTTCCGGAAATTCCTATGACCAGGGATTTATTGATTTAGATAAAATATTTTCATTTAATATAATAGTGGGAGTGGCCAATTATTTTGTTGATGGCTGGGCTGTACCGGACGGAGGAACTGACGAAAAAATTTTTTCGGGGATTGCCTATTATCCTCTTGCACCTATTCCTTTTTATATTGCTTTAGCGACAATAAAAGTAGGTGGAACAAAACCTTATGACAATTGCCCTGGTGGAAAAAATGATTTTATTTATTGTATAGAAGATACATTAGAAATAGTCCTTGGTGATTTATTTTTCTCGAATAGTGTAGATGAATATCATAATTTTATTCCTACGATTAGTGCAATAGATTTAAAAAGCAGTGACGATTTATTTTATAATATATATAATAACATAACAGGGCCGGATGGTTTCGCTTTTAAATACACGGATTATGGACCAGATGTTTCTCCTTTTGATGCAATTTTCGTATCTGATGTGAATAAAAGACATGTTATATGCGGGACAAGTGAAGCGATTATTCAATTTATAAATGATGAAATAATGCCGGAAAACATGTTTTTACAAAATCAGTCGGTAACTGTTCCAACCGATTTTGAAGCGGCAGTATCGGTAACTGCCGGCGCCAACGTTACCGATAGATATTTACAAGGAGATTTTGTTGTTGAAAATTCATCTGGAACTGTTAATATCAGTGCTGGTGAAATAGTTAGTCTTAAACCGGGAACACACATAAGACCGACATCGGGCGGAACAGCTCGTATTTTTATTGATGAAAATATTAGTTGCAATAATACTAAGTCATTAAGTAATTATATTCCAAATGAATATTTCAATAATAAAATAATAGAAAAAAAATATAATAATTCATTTTATAACGATAAAAATAAAATTTCTGAAACTAAAATTTATCCTAATCCATTTGACGATTATACAAATATTAAATATTACTTAACACAAAATACCATGATTAATATTACAATTAGTGATATTTTTGGCCAACAAATTGAAATAATTGAGAATCGTAATATGGAAAAAGGATTACATTCCATAATATTGGATGGAAGAAAATTTTCTCCTGGAATTTATTTATGCACTATAAAAGAGAATTCGGTTATTGTTAGTAAACATAAAATTATCATCATAAAATAGCGTTATGCAATTTAGCTTACACCTGATTATATTTATTGTATTAATATATATATCTTCCTGTTCATCGCAACTTATCCCACCAGCGGCAAATATTCCGCTGATAACTGAAAAACACGAGTTACAGGCGGAATTTGATGCCGGCACTTCAAGTTTTTATGCAAATCTTGCCTATTCACCTGCTAATAAATTTTCAATTATTACGAGTGTAAACATGTCGTATGAGAATTTAGATACATTTTTACTTAAAAGTAGAGTTGAAGAATTTGGGTCTTTATTTGGCTCATTTACGCCTGTTCCTTCCAGACATAAATATTTTGATTTAGGCGCCGGTTATTATTTTCCTTATAGTAACAAGGTCTTTGAGGTATATGGGGGAATTGGTTTGGGCTCATCAAAATCACGATATCGAAAAATGGATGAAAAGAGATATGGTGCAGCTTATGACAATTATTATACAGGATTTGTTCAATTAAATTATGGAAAGCGAAGCAAGATATTAGATTCAGGATTTGGCATGCGCATTTCTTATAGCTATTATATTGACAGTTACTGGAATTCTGAAACGCGTAATTGTTTACCGCTTACATTAAGAACTTCTTATTTGAATTTAATCACAACAGAACCAAATTGGTTTATCAGGGTAGGTGGTGAGCAATTAAAAATTACTGTCCGTACAGGGCTTTTTTTGATTTTAACTCATGGTTTTGAATCTAAAAAAATTGCATTAAATAAGTACACTAATTTTAATTTTTTGATAGGCATTAATTATTGTTTTAAAAGAAAGTAAAAAGTCTGAGCCATTACTCCAAATCCGGCAAATATCCATGCAAAAGTAACATACTCTCTGGCAAGAGATACCTATATATTTATACTGTATTACCCCTTTGAGCTCTTTCNNNTGAAAGGTTCATAATAAAAATATAATATGGAACAAATATTATTTTGAACCGTAATTTTAAATTACTTAATAGCCAACCGGTAAAAACAAATAAATAGAAAATGACCTGCAGCCAGAAAATAACAGAATAGATATTTACTGTAAAAAATCCAGACATTGATGAAAGATATAAATTGACTAAAAAAATTAAGACCATTGAAAATGGCGTAATTATCCATCGCATTACTTTATGAGACCAGTACTGGAAAGATAATAGTCCGTAACGGAAAGGATTGAGCAATCCTTTAAGCCGTGTCATAGATTGAATTCCACCTGCTGCAATTCTGACTTTACGTTTCATTTCTTCTTTAATATTCGCCGATGCAATTTCAATAGCATAAGCTTTCGGGGTATATTGTATCTTATAACCCTGCATTGCTATTCTGAGTGAGATAATGAAATCGTCGAGAATAGTATCTTGTTCAATATCCTGATAAAGTTCGGTACGAACGGCGAATAATTCACCGGCAGCGCCTGTAACGGAATTCATTTGTGCCTCAAGCTTTTTTAAAGCGGATTCATATTTCCAGTAAAAGCTTTCCCCAGCTCCTGCAGCCGCCTCAGCAAGTTTTGATATGATTCGTTTTTCTCCTGCAACGCACCCGACTTTCTTATCTTTAAATAAACGTGCAATTTCAAGTAATGAATCTTTTCCCAGAATAGTGTTGGCATCAGAAAATACAATGAGAGGAGTTTTTACAAATTTAACTCCTCTGTTCATAGCGGCACTTTTTCCACGCCTTTCAGGGTGATAAAGAACATTAATCCATGAATATTGTTTTAATGCATCTTGTGTTCCGTCGTTTGAACCGTCGGCTACCCAGATATGCTTAAGCTTTTCCTGCGGATAATTTAACCCGATTGAATTTTTTATTTTTTCGTGTAAATGATCAATTTCGTTGTATGCAGCCACAAATAATGTAATCTCGGGGAGCTCTTCAGCCACAGAGTCAGATTGGCTATGTTCATTATTGGCCACAAAGCTTTTTATTTTTACAATAATGTAAATAATTGCTACATAACCAAGGTAGGAGTATAAAATCAAGCCGGCTAATATCCAAAATATGATGGTTAGTGTTATCATTATTATACAAACTAACGTGTACAAGCCACAAACAAAAAAAGGAATATTGCCACAGATTACACAGATTTTATAAATTCATTTTTTCTTTAATCTGGGTTAAATATTTTGCCAAAAAGTGTCAAGATATTTTTGATAAAGTACTAAATCATAAATCGTAAATCCTCCCCTTCCTGAGGAAAATATCCGCGCATGATTCCGCGTTTAGCATTACGAATAAATATAACTATTTCATCTCTTTCTTTTGTGGCTGGGAGCTTTGCTTCGATATATTCCAAGGCGGCGGTATTATTATAACCTTTCAGATACAAAATACGGTAAACTTCCTGAATTTCATTGATTTTTTCATTAGAAAAATTGCGTCTTCTTAATCCGATAGAATTGACACCGACGTAAGATAAAGGTTCGCGGGCTGCTTTGACATAAGGCGGTACATCTTTTCGTACTAAAGAACCGCCTGATATTAAAGTATGAGGACCGATATGAACAAACTGATGCACTGCCGATAAACCTCCGATAATTGCCCATTCATCAATAATTACATGACCGCCAAGAGTAGCGACATTCGCCATAATACAATTATCGCCAATAATACAATCGTGGGCGATATGGGCATAAGCCATAATAAGGCAATTGCTTCCTACAACTGTTTTATAACTAGCTTTTGTGCCTCTGTTTATTGTTGCACACTCCCTGATAGTTGTATTATTGCCTATTTCAGCCGTAGTTTTTTCTCCGGCGAATTTAAGGTCCTGAGGAATTGCCGAAATCACCGCTCCGGAAAATATCCGGCAATTTTTACCGATTCTTGCGCCCTGCATAATAGTTACATTCGAGCCAATCCATGTGCCTTCACCTATTACAACATCTTTATCAATTGTAACAAAAGGATCTATTACGACATTCTCTGCAATCTGAGCATCAGGATGTACATACGACAATAATTGTTTCATTTTTCATTTTTCATTTTTAATTTCTTATGCTTTATTTTTAATAATTTGTGCCATCATTTCACCTTCCATAACGATATTATCGCCTACCCATGCAATTCCTCTCATATTTGCTATACCACGGCGAACCGGTGAAATTAATTCCATATAAAAAATAAGTGTATCGCCGGGTACAACCTTTCGCTTGAATTTAACATTCTCAATCTTTAAAAAATATGTTGAATAATTTTCCGGGTCGGGAATTGAATTAAGTATTAAAATACCTCCTACCTGAGCCATTGCTTCAATCTGCAGAACGCCAGGCATAATTGGTTCTTCAGGAAAATGTCCGACAAAGAAACTTTCGTTCATTGTGACATTTTTAAGCCCAACAATAGATTTTTCCGATATTTCAAGTATTTTGTCAACCAAAAGAAACGGAGGGCGGTGAGGCAGAAGTTTTTTAATTTTAGTAATATCAAGTACAGGAAGTTTATTAGGTTCATAAACAGGTGCAGATAACTTTGAACGTTCTTTTTTAATAATCTGCTTTAATTTTTTGGCAAATTCTATATTTGAAGCATGACCGGGCCGCTCTGCAATAATTTTGCATTTCAAAGGTATGCCGATAAGTGCCAAATCACCAATAATATCAAGCAATTTATGCCGTGCAGGTTCATTATTAAAATACAGCTCAACATTATTAAGTATTCCTTGTGGTTTTACTTCAACTCTGGGTTTTTG
>JACQWN010000616.1 GCA_016209245.1 Bacteroidia bacterium | reverse complement strand
GTATTTGTGGTTGCGACGGCAAATGATGTGACCAAACTTCCGACTGAATTGCTTCGCAAAGGAAGATTTGACGAATTGTTTTTCGTTGACTTACCTGAGGTAGAAGAACGTAAAGATATTATTAAACTTTACATCAGAAAGAATCTGTTGCCTCAACCATCATCCGAAATTTTCGAAAAGTTAGTAGCGCTATCTGACGGTTTTGCCGGCTCTGACCTTGAAGGTGCGGTAAGAGATGTCGCAATTCAGGCGGTTATTCACGGGGATAAAGCTGTGAACGATGAATTATTTGAAAAATGTTTTATAAATATTGTCCCTTTAAGCAAAACCAGCCCGGAAAAAATTGAATCCATCAGGATATGGGGCAGGGAAAGAGCTGTTCCCGCTTCCGGCATTTCGTGGCAAGGTATGCCTGACGAAAAAGTGAAAGGTAAACGCTCAATCATAATCTGATAAACAAAGACAGGGAATGAAAAAAATATTAAATTTCTTTTCAGTATTCGGAGTTCTCGTATTGTGCATTAAATATTATTTTGCAGACAAGATTTCATTGGAAGTTGCCGGAGTATGTATTATTGTGAGCGTCATACTTGCCGCATTAAACAGACCAGTCTGGCATTTCATAAAAGCCGGCGTAGCCATATTTAGTTTTGGGCTTTTGATGGTTGGATATTCTTATAATATGAATGATTTTATGACCCTGATTCAACCTATCCTGACAATGCTTGTAGCGCTTTTTGGAATTTATTTAATGGTAAGGAGCTTCTTTAGAAGCCGCAACGACGAGGATGAAGAACATTTTACGTATAATAAAAACACAGGTAAGTTAAAAAAGAAAACAAATTGGTGGTAAGTATTGTTATTTTAAAATAAAATTTTATGCGTTGTAAAAGTTGTAATAATGAAATCGCTGATGACAGTACATTCTGTATTTTTTGCGCTGCTGCAATGTCCACGGTTACCGGTGATAGTGCAAATAATGATGTATCTGACACCGGCGATGCTTATATTCAACCTTCAGGAGCAAGTCCAATTAGACAGCCACGAAGAAATAGTAAAATAATTATTATCATAGGGTTAGTAGTTTTTTTGTTGGGTGGAGTGGCAATTGGGTTATATGAATATTATATAAAAGCAACGAGAAATTTTTTCACTGACTCGCGTGACGGCAGGAAATATAAAACCGTAAAAATTGGTACACAAACATGGATGGCGGAAAACCTGAATGTAAGCCATTTCAGAAATGGGGCCCCTATACCGGAAGCAAAGACAAATAAGGAATGGACAAGAGCCGGAAAAGGAGGAAAACCAGCCTGGTGTTGCTATGATAATGAACCGGGAAATGGAGAGAAATACGGTAAATTATATAATTGGTATGCTGTAAATGATAAACGCAATATATGTCCTACGGGATGGCATGTTCCCACTGATACCGAATGGAAAGTTTTATCCGATTATCTTGGCGGCGAAAGCGTTGCAGGCGGAAAAATGAAAGAAGCAGGAATTATACACTGGGCAAGTCCGAATACAGGAGCAACCAACTCAAGCGGATTTACGGCTTTGTCCGGAGGCTGCCGGCGGCATTACGCCGACTGCCGGCGGCATTACGGCGGCCGCACGTTCCGCGATTCGGGCAACTACGGCTACTGGTGGTCGACTGCGGAGTACGAAAGCGATTTTGCCGGGGGGCGCATCCTGTTCTACAGTGACGCCACTGTGCACCGGTTCTGCTACAATAAGGAGGATGGCTTTTCGGTGCGTTGCCTAAAGGATAATATTGATAAAAGCGAAGTTATAAAAAAATAAAAAACTATGAAACCGCCGACTACCTATTTTGAGTGGAGTGAATTGCTTGATTTATTTAACGAGGGTGATGATACTGTTGTAAATATACTGCATCAGGGGTCTTTTTCCGCTAACTCAGGCACCGAAACAAGATTTTGTAAATTAATAACGGATGCTTACAATCACCGCATATCCAAATGGCTTGAGAATTTTAATAAATCTTTCCATGAGCTAAAAAGTGAAAGTGATTATCGCTTATTGATTAAAAACTCAAAGACTGACCTGAACTCCTTAATTCAATTTACAAAAATTCCATGCTTTCCCAAAAATCTGAAAGACACATTATCTGAAAATCTTGACAAAGTAATTATTGAAACAAAAGAATCTTTACAAAAAGAATGTATGAAATTAACCGATAATAGAGAAAATCTGTTATCGGCTATTAATAATTTTTCAATTCCCGATACTTTAAAAGATGAAATTTCCTCTCAAAGTATCGCTAATACTGTCCATGAAAATGTTCAAAAGAAAATTATTACGGAAAATATTAAACAACAGACACAACAAAATAATGTAAAAACAGAGCCTGATGGAAAAACACTTCATGCAGAAATAAAACTTAATTCTATAGTTGGCGAAACAGAGGACGGCTCGGGAAAAAATGACACTTTGCAATTTTCATCCGCAAAAAAAGTAGCAGATGAAAAGGACAATATAGCTAATGAAAAACAGGATAATTTAAAATCTGCTATTTCTGAAAAAATAATTTGTCCAGTATGTAAAACGGAATATAATGAAATTATTAAATTTTGCAATGAATGCGGAACTTTTCTTAATGTGCCGCAACAAAATACCTCAACTCCGGCAGATGTTATATATAATTTAGCAATTGAATTTATGCAGAAAAAAAAATACAATGAAGCTCTCAATTGTCTAAGTAAAGCAATAGCCGTTAAACCGGAAATTAAAATTTATAAAGAAAAATCAGAAAATATTAAGCAAATAATAATAAAACGAAAGAAACGATTTAGATTACTGATATTGCTTTCATCAATATTAGGGTCACTTTTAATAGTATCCTTATTTTATTTATTTATATATAAAAAATATTTTGTTCAAACGCTACAGATCCGGTTATCCCAAAATATAGCTCTATCACAGGAAGACACATTATGGCAACTGACATTAAGCAAAAATTCTATAACCGCTTATGATGAATTTATTCAATGGTGCAATATAAAAGGAAATGCACAAAAATACATCCTGCCGGCAAAGCAAAAAATAGAAGAACTTACCTGGTGCGATGCATTAAAATCCAATACGCTCGTCGGATTTAATAAATTTATTAAGGATTATCCCGCAAGCATTAATATTGAAAACG
>JACQWN010000615.1 GCA_016209245.1 Bacteroidia bacterium | reverse complement strand
ATTTGTATTAACGGCATTCAGATAAAAGAACCACTGGAATGGCCAGTGGAGAATGAGGATGCATATGATGAACCACCTGGCATACCGCCTGAAGCGACTAAATATTCAACTTTAGAAGAAGCAGGAAAATGGCGTGAACCGATTGATAATCATACATATATTTATGCTGCGCAATGTTATTTTTATACTCATTGTAAACTTGACAAAGCTCTTGAAAAAACTGTTGAATATATAAAAAGCTTACCTTATGTCAAAAGTTTTACTAAAGCTTCAGTCGGTGGTTGGTTATTAGAAACTTATTCAGGAGAAACACGAAATATAGTAATTGGAAGTAATTTTAGAATGAAACCAATGAATAGAATGTGGGGACCAGATGGAACAGGTCCTCCATCAAAAAAAGACCTTATAGAAAAGCTAAATTACAAAATAAAGATGTATTCTGATAATTTATTGTATGGAAATGTTTATTTATTTTATACATCAGGCAGTAGTAAAGAAATTTTTATTCCTGCCAATCAGACACCTATAATACTTCCTAATATAGTTGAAATTGTAAAACAAAATGTTCCTGATTCAGTAAAAATCAAAAAATTATTATCAATAGGATTGTTTAATTCGTATCAAATACAGCAAGCACAAGATTTGATTAATAATTTTGTAATAAATAGTCAATTTGACCAAAGAGTCCATGAGTTTAATAATGAAAAAAAACAACAACCTGTTTATCATAAAAAAAACAAAAATGATGATTTGAATTATAACGAACATAAAATTGATAATAAAGAAAAAGATATATCTCAACCGGGGATAAATAAGAATTTAAAGAGCACAATGATTTCTTATTCACCTGATGGAAATGCCGTTTATGTAGCATGCCCTTATACCTATGATCCAGCATTTGCCTTCGATAACGAAAAGAATTTACTCTGGAATGCTGTATTTCATCAAAATTATAATTTATTAGTTGTTCTACGTGATGATACTGAGGATGATAATAATGCCGGGTATTCTTATAGCCAATTCAAAGAAATGAAAAATGCGGATATTCTCTATTTTACTGCACATGGTAGTGAAGTTGATTATGGCGGAGTACCAATTGTACTATTGCCTTGTTCAACAAATGTAAAAGATTGGTCGAATGACGATCCTCTAATAATACCAACAGAAATCACGGAAATTGAAGATTGGGCTTCATGTCTATTATGTGATCCTCCTACTGAACATCCATGGGCAGGAGTTGCAGCCTCAGCCTGGGTAGAAGCTAATTGGAAACAGGAATTAACCCAGAGGAAATCAATTGTTTTTTTAGGAATATGTAATAGTTACAATTTAGGTTGGGGAACAGCATGTGGAGGCGGTGTTACATTCAGTTATAACGGCGATACTTGGGCATCAACAACCTATAATCATCTTGATAGATTATTTAACCGTATGAACGGAACTATCGGAAATGGAAATTATCGTACAGCCGGTGATGCTTATGACAATATGGTCCATAATAATTTGCAGATTAATCCATCAAACACTGCCATTACCCTCTGCCCTGCTCCCAAAGACGGGTATTCGCCAGCCAGCGGCGATAATGTATCCGACGAAGGGGATGGTTATTTTGAAGTAGATACTTATTGTGACGCATCCATAACATTGAATCCAACCGGTTCAAATAGCCCTTTATATTTTACAAGCAGCCCTGCCGGAGTTGTAAGCATCACTAATTTAGTCTGGGATAACAGCCCATATTCCAATAAAATAACATACCATTGGAAAAATACCAGCGATGCTGCCGCTGTTGTGACCGTACATGTTAATACAGATAAATTTCAAAGCTATGGCACAGATGGAAATAGTGATGGTTATCATATTCTTGATTTTAATGGGATTACGCCTAATGGAGAGTTAGGTGCAAGCTATTCTTTTACATGCGCCTCATCACCGGTTCTAAATGCAGCTTTCAGTGCTGATAATACAAATATTTCTGTAGGCGGGACTGTCACCTTTATTAATCTTTCTACCGGTTCACCTACTGCGTGGCAATGGAGCTTTCAGGGAGGAACACCCTCGTCTTCAACACAACAAAATCCTGCAGTTACATATTATACTGCCGGAACATACGATGTTTCTTTAACTGTATCTGCCGGAACAGAAAGCGATACTGAAACTAAACCAGGGTATATTAACGTATCACAAGGCAGCCAGGGCGATATCACAATTTCAGGCAACGTAAAAGATGGTAATTTTAATAGTAATTTGGCCGGCATCACTGTTCAGGCAAATTATGATGATGGAAGTCTTGCCAACTCCGCCATTACAGATGATAATGGCAATTTTGAATTTTTTGTGGATTATTACTGGACTGGTGATGTTATTGCATTAGGAGGTTCTTCTTATGGAAATCAGAGCATTCATCTAACCGAAGTAATATCCAACAAAAATCTTCAGTTTTATTTATATGGTGTTTCTCTTTCTATTTTAAAAACTCAACTTTCAGGTAATTATTACGAATTTAAAGCTATCGGAGCACCGATATATACAGAAAGCTATACTTGGAATTTTGGCGACGGCTCTTTTCCTGAAACATCTTCGCTATGGTGGAGAAATTATTATTACTCATGCAGTCAAACCCTAACATATAATTATACGGTAACCTTATCAATACTGACTGAATCAGGACAAACGTTCAACGCTTCTTTACCAGTTACTATAGAGCCATGCCCGGCAGTTACCAGCGGTGTTTATTATGGCGATGAATGTTCGACATTTCGAATGGGAAGCACAGCAACGATACTTGATCTATCATCACCCTTTTCTGATATTAATTATTTAGGAATATGGTGGGGAGAGGGCGATGTGGAATACTGGGATACTGAAAGCGGCAGCCAACATGGTACAAATCCCGAACATTTTATGTATATTGCTAATTGCAGAGAATTTGAACATTTATTTAACTCAGCGGGTCATTATAACGTTTCTTTAACTGCTTATAATTCTGCTGAACAAGGTAATGCAATCTATCTTGGTTTTAATATAGTGGACTGCTCAGTTCAAATAACTAACAGTTATCTTTGGGGTTCAGTTATTGACCATTGGAACAATGCTTATTACGAATGGGCTGGCAGCTATAATCTTAGCACATTTGACCCTAGACTGTATAGTATAGGTTTTCCTTCCATATTAGATGAAAATATATACGTAGGCGCCTGTGATGAAATTGTTCTTAATGATGGTGTAACCATTGAACCTGCAGTAGGTAAAGAAATTGTTTTTTATATTGATGAGTGCCTCCAGGGTTCGGATAATAAGAACATGCAAATAGCAGATAACGATAGACCTCAACACGAAACTAAATGTTTAACTTCCGAAGAACATGAAAATATTATACAGAACTATAATAATGATGTAATAATATATCCCAATCCCAACAACGGAATTTTTATGCTTAGCTTTACAAATCCAGGCACAAAAATTAAGCAACTGGAAATTTTCAATTCATTGGGTCAGTTAATTTTAAAAAATAATAACATTGTCAAACATAATTATTTGGTAGATATTTCAAGAAACAACTGTGGTATTTATTATGTAAAAATATTGTATGAAAATAAAACAGATATTTTTAAAGTAGCTTATTCAATCATAAATTAAAAAAGTATGAAATCACATTTTTTTATTTTAGTAATAATCTGGTTTGTATTTATTTCGAACCTCAGATTTTATTCTGTAAAACAAAGCACAGATGAGTTTGATCTTACCAGGGAGATAGAGAAGAATCTTGCCTTATATTCCGAACCCGATACCTGCATTAAAAGCGAGCCGGTTTATGATTCTACTTATAACAAAGAAAAAGAAGAAATCAACGATGGCGTATTGAGAGAAAAAATAATATCGGCTATTTTAGATTCATATACAAAAACTAAAGTGTTAAGTTCGAAAAGCACTGCTCAATTTGGTGTTTTTAAGGATGGTTCCTGTTACGGTTATCCTGAATTGGATATTTACCTCGATTGCGAGGATCATAATCCTTTGACTGAAAAATTCGGTTGGACAGGCAATAGTTATGTCCTCGATAATAAAAATGCCGATTTACAATTTTGTATTGTTGCTGGCTATGACATTTTTCATAGAACAAATAAAGATTATGCCCTATTATTATTAGGCGATTTTGTCCAAGGTTATGATTATTATGAAAGGTGGATTACAAATGAATATGAAAATAATATTAATAAAACAACTCTGAATGGCGTGCAAATATATAATACTGGTGATGAGTATGATGATGCTAACAATCTTTTTTACACTGATGGTCATCCTTATACTTCGGGAGAGGATAGTTATTATATCACTATTTTGTTTTTTAATTTTTTCCCTAAAACAACAGATGGCAGTATGAATAATTTCCCCGATTTCGGTTTACCTATGTCTTATGGAGTTTTAGGAAGGTTTGGCACACATCAGGGTTATATTTACTTAGATGATGAAGATGGAGAAGGAAATGACAATGACAATATAAATTGTATGTTTAAATATGAATATAACGAAGATACAGGGAATTGGACAATACAGGAGGATTATGGTTCCATTCCCAATATTATGGATTGCGGAAATAATACCAGGTTTTATATAAGCAAAGCCATGAATTGCCCAAATCCATAAATATTTGCAAATAGATGAAAAATCTTTTATCTTATTTAACTATATTTATTTCATTCTTATTTATCACGGTTCATACACATTCCCAACTGAATACTATTAAAATAACACCAGTTTTTACTCCCAATTATTCTTTTGTTTTATATAAACCTGAATCTGTAATAAGCATAAAATTTAAAAGAATTGAATTTAAATATGGAATCATATTTTATTATCCTATCACAAAAAAAATAAATATTAATAGCGGTGTGCTTGAATCAAGTAAGGCAATAGAGGAGGTTTATGTAGGAAAGCCAGACCCTACATATTATTACGATGGTATTTATAAGCAAACCGGTATTTGGAGATATACAGAAGTCCCATTAATAATAGATTATAAATTGTTTAATTATAATCATTTGCAATTTTATTTTTCAGCAGGAACAATTTTTGATTTTCATACAGGTACCACTAACTATAAAATTATTTTCGTAAATGACCCAACTAAAAAACTTTTTTGGCCTGAAACTAATAATTTTGGCTCTTTCAATTTCAGAATTATTAATCTGTCATTAGGTTTACCGGTTATATATAATTTTTCTGATAAATTTGGTATTGTAGCATCACCATCAGTTATCTATAATTTAATAGACAAAAAGGTTAGTTCAAAAATTCTGACTGTTGAATGTCAGATTGGTTTTCTTTTTTAATAATACTATGAAATATTTATTGACTATTATTAGTTTTATTCTCGCTTTGCAATTAAATGCACAATTAAGTACATCCGATAATAAGTTAAAACTTATTATACTTATAAAACATACCGAGGATAATCTTTATTTTAAACCAGACATAGCTGAAAATTTAACAATTAATAATGATCAATATGTTTTTGGAAATAGATTGTTTAGAGGTTTTTATTTTAGATATGAACTGTTATTCAAATATCCATTATCAGATAAAGTACATTTAAAAAGTGGAATGAGTGGTTTTAAAAGATTATTGCATATAGATTATGAACGTGGCTATCGTACAAAAGATAATAAGTTAATTTACGGAAGGAAAAGTGCAGTGAAATATCTAAATTTCCCGTTTTATTAGTAGTGTCATACAATTATTGATATGAAGGGCTGAAGCCCACTAAGATGCTGATTATCACTAACCCCAGCCTTAAGGCTGGGGTTAAGCAAATACCAGTAAATAAGGACTTTAGTCCTACATATCAATTAACCTTATACACTACCAAATTTTGTACTTCTTTATTTTTATGACAACAAAACTTTTTCTACATTCTTTAATTTTGTCAATTATTTTGTCATCGTGTAATAATCGCTCAAATGAATTATCCTCCGGTAGTTTGTTAAACGATTACGTGATTGCCCAAATTGATACCAGCCGAATTTATATTTCCGAAATTGACAAGCTGGCTAAGCAAGAGCTTTATGACCAACTATATAGAATATATACAATAAGAAAAGTTGTTCTTAATGAAAATATAAAAGATCGGTTGCTCGAAAACGAAGCAAAAAAACATTGTAAAACGAAAGATGAGTTTATCAATATATATTATAGTCGAATGATTAATGATAGTAATATCTCAAAATATATGTCACAAAGGAATTTGAACTATATTCCGGAATTAAAGCGAACATTAAAATATTATGATATTGAAAATGATAAAGGCAAAGAACTCATTATTGAAAGCTATAAAAGATATTTGCTTGAACGCCTCACCGATTCATTAAAGCTCGTTCATAAGATAAAAGTTTTTTTAAAACCTCCGCTGCCGCCGGAAATATCGCTTAACAATATTCCTGCACATTACAGGGGTAATATGAATTCAAAAATCACATTGCTTGAAGTCTCCGATATGGAGTGCGATAAATGCAGGGAATATTATCCTGTTTATGAAAAGCTGTACAATAAATACAAAGATAAAGTACGTTTCGGTTTTACTCATTTTGCATCTTAT
>JACQWN010000614.1 GCA_016209245.1 Bacteroidia bacterium | reverse complement strand
TGTCTTGTCAAGCGGTTCAGGCGGAGCAGATGCGTTTTATGGCATTACATCACTGCATTGGACAGGCAGCTTGTCGAATTCCGGAGAAGCTGTTGTGCTTATTGATTCTTACGGACAAATTGTTGATTCGGTAAAATACGGCATTGCAAGTCCATGGCCGACTGCAGCAAACGGTTCAGGCGCTTCACTCGAATTCTGTTTTCCAAATTTAGATAACTCGATTGCTGCTAACTGGACTGCTTCAACTAGTTTTATTGATACAATTTCAACAGGTCAAGCCATATATGCCTCACCAGGTACAAACTGCATTACTCCGGAACCGACCCGTTTGAAAATCATTTCAATTAATAATGGCTTTAGTCCTATTATTGATACTCCGTTCGACGTAGTTGTTCACGCACAGGATAACTTTGGGGTTGATGCCAATGCACTTTCCGATGTAAATATTACATTAAATCTTGCGACAGGAACAGGCGTTCTTGGCGGAACTCTGACAGGGACTATTGCTGCCGGCACAAATGCAGTTACAATTTCAGGTGTAACATATAATATTGCTGAATCAGGTGTCAGTATTTTTGTTACAGATGACTCTTCAGCTTTATCTGCCGATACAAGCAACATTTTCACTGTTCTTGGTTCGCCACCTGTACCGGCTAAGCTGTCAATTGTCTCGGTTAACAATGGCACTGACCCGGTTATCAATACTCTGTTTGACGTTGTTATTGAAGTAAGAGATTCAGCCGACAGCCCTGTTGCAATTTCTTCGGAAGTAAGTATTACATTGTCCCTTGCAAGCGGAACAGGTGTTCTGGGCGGTACAACCACAGGGACTGTTTCGACAGGTAATTCTTCTATTACGATTTCCGGTATAAATTATAATGTTGCAGAAGCAGGTGTGAGCATCGTTGCATCAGACGATAGTTTGATATTAGCTCCCGATACAAGTGCATTATTTGATGTGCTTGAAACACCTCCGGTCCCTGCAATCATCATTACAGAAATCATGTACAATCCGCCGGAATCCGTCACCGATTCGCTCGAATTTCTTGAATTGTACAATAATGATATTATTCCGGTTGATATGACCGGTTATAATTTTTCTGCCGGTGTAACATATATTTTTGGAGCATTAACATTAAATCCCGGAGAATATATTGTTTTGTCGAGCGGTTCAGGCGGCGCCGATGCATTTTATGGCACTACATCTTTACATTGGACAGGTGCCCTGTCGAATTCCGGTGAAGCTATTGTACTTATTGATAGTTATGGACAAATTGTTGATTCCGTATATTACGATGACTCTAATCCTTGGCCAACTGCAGCAAACGGTAATGGTTCTTCATTAACCTTATGTAATCCATCTGCCGATAACAGCCTGCCTGACAATTGGAGCGCTTCAACGGAATATGTAGATACGGTTGCCGGAATTGAAGTATATGCTTCTCCTGGAACAGGATGCACAATATCCTTTCCAACCGGTCTGAAAGTCATATCAGTTAACGGAAATATTGACCCTTACGTAAATATTCCGTTCGATATTATTGTTCAAGCTATAGATTCAACCGGACAGCCGGCAATTGTCAATTCTCCTGTTTTTGTTGATTTGTCGGTGGCTTCAGGAAATGGATTACTTGGCGGATTATTTACAGGAATTATAACAACAGGTAACAGTACAGTTAATTTTAACGGTATTACTTATAATTTAGCTGAAGACAGCGTAATAATCAGAGCTTCCGACCAGAACTACGTTCTTGCGTCCGGTCTCAGCGAATCATTCAACGTTGTAGAACTTCCGCCAACGGCTAAAATTGTAATTACCGAAATCATGTATAATCCCCCCGAATCCAGCAACGATTCGCTTGAGTTTATTGAATTATACAATAATGATACTCTTCCTGTAGATATGACAGGTTATAGTGTCTTGTCAAGCGGTTCAGGCGGAGCAGATGCGTTTTATGGCATTACATCACTGCATTGGACAGGCAGCTTGTCGAATTCCGGAGAAGCTGTTGTGCTTATTGATTCTTACGGACAAATTGTTGATTCGGTAAAATACGGTATCACGAGCCCCTGGCCTGATGCAAACGAAAACGGCTATTCAATAGAATTTTGCTATCCATATATGGATAATACCGTTCCTGCCAACTGGAGTCAAGCCACTAATTATGTTGACACAGTAGCCGGTATGAGCGTTTATGCTTCGCCAGGGCAAGGTTGTAATATTCCTGTACCCGAAAAGCTTGCGATTATTTTAGTTAACAATAATGTTAATCCAATAGTAAATGTTCCGTTTAACGTTGTTGTACAATCGCAGGATATAGATGGTAATGCTATAAATTCCATTAGCAACATTAATATTGGATTGTCGTTGGTTACCGGTTCGGGTAATCTTGGAGGCACGCTGAACGGAACTGTTACAGCAGGAACGAATTCGGTGGTAATATCCGGCGTAATATACGATATGGTTGATACTGCAGTAAGCATTATGGCTATAGATATTACTGCTGTACTCGATACAGGAATAAGCTATTTGTTTGATGTTACCGCTCCTCCCCCACCCCCTGTCAAACTGGTAATTACTTCTGTAAACGGAGGAATTGACCCGAATGTAAATACTCCGTTCAACGTTGTTGTTCAGACAAGGGACAGCAGTGATAACCTTTCAAATGTGATACAAAACACAACAGTTGTTCTTTCATTGGTAACGGGTTCAGGAACTCTGGGAGGCACATTGACAGGTACATTAAATACCGGTAATAATACTTTAATGCTTAGCGGAGTAACCTATAACATTGAAGATATTAACGTAAGTATTCTTGCATCAGACCAATCCGGTAATCTTCTTGCCGGCACAAGCGGTTATTTTAATGTCATAGATGCAAGTTCAGTTCTTTCGCCCGGTGATATTGCCATTATTCAGTTCCGTTCCGACCCTGCTGACGGCTTTGCCTTTGTTGCACTTGATAATATTCCGGGTAATACTGAAATCAAATTTACAGATAAAGGATGGACCGAAGCCGATACTTTAAGTTCCGGTGAAAATACTCTTATTTGGACTTGTCCGGCAGGAGGTATTTTGCCCGGAACGGTAGTTACCTGGCAGGTAACTACCGGCGTTAATCTTGGCTCGGTTACCGGCTCATTAGATGGGATTGATGATACAGGAGATCAAATACTGGTATATCAGGGAAGTTCCGGTAACCCTGCTTTTATATATGCACTTTCAACTGTTCCCTGGACATTGTCAGGAAGCATTTCAGATCCCTATCATTCCTATCTGCCCGACAGTTTGCAAAATAAATATACGGCAATACATTTTTCAGGCGCCGATAATGGTTATTATAAATTAACTCCGATCAGCGGGACACCGGAAGAATTGAAGCATAGCATAAGTGATACTATTAACTGGTTTACGACAAATAACAGCAGTGTAGAGTTCTTCAAGCCCGCATCTTACTGGTCATTTATTATAGGTATTAAAGAATTTTCTATTGGAAACCAATTAATAAAATTATATCCAAATCCGGCTGAGAATTTTATCATAATTGAGAATATTCCCGAAAAAGAGATTTTACAAATCATTGATGTAAATGGAATAGTGCACTATACAGAAATAATAAATTCAGAGCGAATATTAGTGAATATTCAGAGGTTCGGAAAGAGTATATATTTGGCAAGGATTATAATGGAATCGGGGGAGTATATGAACTTGAGATTTGTTAAGTATTAGTTTATAGAATAGTGATTGCCTCGATACGTCTCCGCTGCGCAGACACTCGGCAACCACGGATTCGCGGTTATCACGGTTATCGAGTGAATGCCCTAGCAATCGTATCGAATAATCGCTCTAATTCTACTTTGACACATTAGCTGAAATCTTTTGAATATGAATAGTTTATATCTTGTTGTCTTTTAACATGCCTGAGAAATATAAGATCGATCATTTCTTTATTT
>JACQWN010000625.1 GCA_016209245.1 Bacteroidia bacterium | reverse complement strand
GCCTTACGATGTTCTTGAAGTCGTGCAGGAAATGAATCTTCCGGCAGGAACGCTGAATGTTATAGTGGCAGCACAGCAGAACGAACCGCAGTACCCGACGGTAGAATATCTTGAAAAACAAATTGTTTATTTGTACGGTGAAAACCAGTTGCTCGAAAACGAAATAATCAGGCAGAAACTGCTCCACGATGAAAAACCGGCGGCTAAAACTGAGCTTGAACAAACAACGCTGCTACCATCTAAAAAGGCGCTTGCAGAAGAATTGATAGTTGAAGAACAATTTACCGAAAGTAGGGCTAAAATTCAAGAGATTGTGCTGGAAAGTACCGAGCCAGAAGAGGATTCTCAGTTCGCCGCTCTAATGAATACCATGACCGACCTGAAGGAACAAGGCAAAACTATCCATGAAATGGATGCCATGAAAGAGGTAAAAGTTCGTACCGTTGCCAATTCCGGTAAAATTATTGCTGCCAAGGCGCAGGTTGCACTTGAACTGTCCAAGGAAGAAATATATATTCACCCGATAAAGAAAGGCGAACAGGGCGACAAGAATCTGACGGTTTTGTCCGGTGGGAAACAAGAAAAAGGACAAAACCCTTATGCTAAACTCTACCCTAACCCGAATGACGGCAACATGAAAATTGAGTATTACATGCCCGGCAATCAGGACGGGAAACTTGTCATTTATGATATATGTGGGAAAAAGATGGCGGAATACAAGCTGAACGGCAAAAACCATAATGCTTTCTTTAATGACGACGAACAATATTCCAATGGAATATATTATTACAAAGTAATTGTTGGTGACGAACCAATAGCATCGGAAAAACTTGTAATAGTAAAATAATTGCGGTTAACCCATGCGCTACCTGGTACTATTATTTACCATTATCCTGCTGTGCCACCAAATCAAAGCTCAGCTTGTTAATTGGGATTGGGCTGTTCACGCGGGTGGCTTAGGTGATGATATAGGATACTCAATTACTTGCGATAATAATAATAATATTATATTAGTTGGCCACTACAACAATATTGCGCAATTTGGTACTATTTCAATTGTTGGTACTATTTATGGTGGTTCATTTGTTACAAAGATGGATAGTTTTGCGAATTTTTCATGGGTTAATAGAGCAATTGGTACATATACTCAATATTTTCATTCCGTTACTACGGATAATTATAACAATATTTATGTTGCTGGTAGTTTTGCTGAAACAATTTATCTTGATAGCCTCTCGTTTACAAGTAATGGTAGTGCAGACATTGTGATTGCCAAATATGATACCGATGGTGTTTTACAGTGGGCAAAATCAGCCGGAGGTGTTGGTCTTGATGGAGGTGTCAGTATTACTTGTTCAGACAGTTTATTATTTGTTGGTGGGGAATTTAAAGATAGTATTTACTTTGATTCAACATTACTTATCAGCAATGGGTGTAGTGATGTTTTTTTAGCATGTTTTGATTTTGATGGAAATTGTCAATGGGTAAAACGGGCAGGTGGTATAGGATGGGATGTTAGCAGGGGTATTACATTAGATGAAGAATCAAATATATTTCTAACAGGTATCTATATGAATACCGCCTATTTTAGTGATACATCTATTACAAGTTATGGTTCTTCGGATGCCTTTATTGCAAAATATGATAATAATTGTCAATTGCAATGGATAAGAACTATGAATGGGGCAAGTTATGTTTGGGGCAGGTCAGTAATAATTGGTAATAATGAAATATATGTAAAAGGGCATTTTGAGGGTAATGCTCAGTTTGGTCCATTTAATTTGAACAGTAATGTAGAATCCGATTATTTCATATGTAAACTAGATATGTCAGGTAATTTTTTATGGGCAAAACAAATTGAAACAAGGCTTTATTTTATGGACGATTTCTGGAATCATTCATTGGAATCGGATGAACAAGGTAATATTTATATTACCGGTTGGTTTATGGATTCGTTGGTTTATGATGATTTAGTGGTACAAAGCAATGGTGGTTACGACATATTTGTAATGAAAATAGATACCAATGGTAATCTGATCTGGTGCCTCACTGCAGGCAATACACCAGGCGATTACAGCCGTTCTATTGCAAGAGATAATAACGGAAATCTTTACATTACAGGAAGATTCTACGATACATTGTTTTTCGGTGATAGTAACGTAACAAGCTATGGGAGCGCTGATGTTTTCATAGCAAAAATACGGGAAAATCCGGTTTCGGTGGTGTATAATGAAGAAAATACTTCGCTTGAAATTACTGTTTATCCGAATCCTGCAAGTAATTTCATTAACATATTTTCAGGGAAAAACACATTTCAGAAAGCTACATTAATGACTGTTGAGGGTAAACAGATAAAAACAAGTGATATTTCTTTAAACAACAGATTAGATATATCAGGATTAGCTTCTGGAATATATATTCTTAAATTAAATAATAGAAAAATGAATTATATAAAACGGATAATTATTGACTGAAAATAATGAACATGACGCTCAATTGTCTTACAGACGAACTGAGATCGCCTGACTTTCGTTCGTCCACAGGACAACGAAACGTCATATTTCTATATTTGCGGAAATTTATCCCGTGCATAGTATAGCAATTTTCAAAACTTCTTAAAAATTTAAAATATGAAGCCAAAAATGATTTATTCAGTTACCAGAAGAAGCATTACTGCATTATTCATTTATTATTTTCTGAATATTAATTTTTCAGGAAAAGCACAAAACATAGCCATCACCGACGATGATACCTATACCGCCAATTCGTCCGCGATGCTCGATGTTAAATCATTAACCAAGGGATTTCTTGCGCCCAGGTTAACAACGGCGCAACGAACCGCTATTTCCGGGCCTGCAACAGGACTGCTTGTTTTCGATACAACGGTCGGATGCTTTTATTTTTACAACGGCACAATCTGGGTTAATCTTACTTATGGTACAGCCAGTGGTATTTGGAGCTATTCAGCCCCTAATGTCTATTTAACTAATTCAAGCGATAACCTTGGACTTGGCACATCATCGCCATTACATAAATTACATATTAATAAAAATGTAGCAATAACTGACGGTACGGATGGAAATTTTATTGATATTCAAAACGAAAACGGCAATTATAGCGTAATGTCAGGGTTGCGTTTTTTTAATGGAACAACCGCCAATACTGCAAAAGGTGGAATATTTTATCAAGACAGATTATCGTATGGCTGCGGCGATTTGATATTGGCTAACCGTCCGAATACCGACCAGGTCAACGTATCAGCTTCAGATGCAAGGATGATCATTAAAAGCGAGGGGACGGTTGAAATTAAAGGTTCTCCTGCTTTATCTTCCAATACTGCTTTATTTCATGTGCAGAATGCCATCGGTGATACGGTATTTGCTGTCTATTCCGAGGGCGTCCGTATTTATATTAAAGATGAGGTTGCAAAAGCTACCGGGAGTCGCAGTGGGTTTGCCGTGGGAGGATTCAGCGTGACCAAAGGTCTGACAAATGAATACTTACGGGTTACACCTGACAGTTCCCGAATTTACACAAAAGATACTATAAAAGGCTTTGGAG
>JACQWN010000047.1 GCA_016209245.1 Bacteroidia bacterium | reverse complement strand
TTCATCCCATTTCCTTTTATCTTCGGCTCTGTCGGCTTCGTATCGTATAAACCAATCATTCCATGCCTTTTTATCTTCGGCTTTCTGTTCATCCCATTTCTTTTCCTGCGCATCCCATTTCTTTTCCTGCGCATCCCATTTCTTTTCCTGAGCTTCCCTATCATTAGCCAATTCCTGACGAAACAGCGTCAGCATCTTTTCAAACTTGTCATCCATCTCTTTTCTTGTTGGATATTTCGTTTGGACAAGTTCAAATACAGCGTTTTTCACTGCTTCATCTTTTTTTATCCAATGCAGGAGTTGATTGTTTACAACTTCTAGTATTTGTTGTTTGGTGTAGTTCATAATTTATAAAGTTTTGGCAGAATTAACAAACAAAAAATAATATTCATTACAAAAGTAAATAAATTTTAAGAAACAACAATACAATTATTTCTTTAAATTTATGCCTTAATTATCCGGTTTTCTTCTTTGCATAGCTGAATTCAAGTCATGGTGCCTTTGGCGTGGCGGAACAACTTTTTCTTTGACAAATTTATAGTGGTTTGCTTATTACGATTATGCTCAATAACCGTCGTAAACTTTTCTTATAAGATAATCTTTCCTATCAAATCATAATGTTCTGCATTAATAATTTGCACTTTATAAAATTCACCGGATTTTATTCTGTCATCGGTTGCAGGAATTAAAACTTCATTATCAACTTCTGGGGAATCAAATTCAGAACGGGCGATAAAATATTCACCTTCTTTATAGTCAACCAATACCTTTATTATATGTCCTATTTTATTTTGATTTAAACGATATGAAATTTCACTCTGAATGAACATAATATCTTTGACTCTTTGCCTTATTATATTTTTCGGAATTTTATCGAGATAATTATAAGAACTGGTTCCTTGTTCGTCGGAATAACCAAATACACCTAACCTGTCGAATTCGGTATTTTTTACGAAAGCTGCAAGTTGCCGGAAATCTTTTTCAGATTCTCCGGGATGTCCAACCAATAATGTTGTTCGAAGTGCAATATCAGGCACACTTTCCCGAAGCTTTGAAATAAGCCGGATAATCGTCTTACTTGAATGTCCTCTTTGCATCTTATAAAGAATTTTGTTACTAATATGCTGGAAAGGAATATCGAGATATTTACATAATTTTTCAGATTGGTTCATAATCTGAATTATTCTATCAGGAAATGGGGCAGGATAAGCATATTGTAACCTTATCCATTCAATTTTGTTGATTCCTGCTAATTTTTCAAGAAGATTTGGAAGCATTTGCTTTCTGTAAAGGTCAATACCGTAATATGAAATATCCTGTGAAACAAGGATAATTTCTTTTACACCATTTTGAGCAAGCATATTCGCTTCTGAAAATATTTCTTCTATTGGTCTTGATCTGTATTTTCCACGGATGGAGGGTATAATGCAAAAAGAGCATTTTCTATCGCAACCTTCAGCAATTTTAAGATAAGCATAATGAGCCAGTGTAGTCAGCACTCTTCCGGTAAGCCGGTTATTTTTTATAGTTCGGCTTCGTGCCACAGTGAGCTTGTCGAACTGCTCACTACAAGTAGTTCGATTAAACTCACTGCAAGTTTTAAGTTGTTTTAAAAGAGCAGACAGTTGATTTGTTCCGAAAAATTCATCAACTTCAGGGAATTCGTTTTTAATTTCATTTTTATATCTTTGGGATAAGCAACCTATTACATATATTTTTTTAATTAATCCCTGCATCTTTGCTTTGATAAAATCAAGAATTACATCAATTGATTCCTGTTTAGCATCGCTGATAAATCCGCAAGTATTGATAATGACAATATCTAATTTGGTTTCAGGAGGTGCGTTATGAATTATTTCATACCCGTTGGATTGTAATTGAAATAATAATATTTCGGAATCAATCAGGTTTTTGGCACAGCCGAGAGAAATTACGTTAATTTTGGGGGTGTTTTTCAATTGAATAATGAGTCAACAAATTCGTATTTATTGAATATCTGAAGGTCTTCCTTTTTCTCTCCGATACCAATATATTTTACTGGGATTTTAAATTGTTCAGAAATTCCAATTACGACGCCGCCTTTAGCGGTTCCGTCAAGCTTTGTTAAAGCAATAGCATTTACTTCTGTAACATTCATAAATTGTTTAGCTTGCTCAATAGCATTTTGGCCTGTAGAACCGTCAAGAATTAAAAGAATTTCATGAGGTGCCTGGGGGATTGCTTTGCTAATCACGCGTTTTATTTTTGCAAGCTCGTTCATTAAATTGGCCTTATTATGTAACCTTCCTGCAGTATCAATAATTACAACATCAAAATTATTAGATAAGGCGGAAGATATTGTATCAAAAGCGACAGATGCAGGGTCGGCGCCCATTTTCTGCTTAACAATAGGAACTTCAACTCTGTTTGCCCATATTTCAAGCTGGTCTATGGCTGCAGCCCTGAAAGTATCGGCAGCTCCAATAAGTACTGACTTTCCCGAGGATTTATATTGATAAGCACGTTTTCCAATTGTTGTTGTTTTACCAACACCGTTAACTCCAACTACCATAATAATATATGGTTTAGCTGATAACGGGAAGCTGAAATCGTTAAAATTTTCAGTATGATTTTCTTCAAGCAATGAAGCGATTTCTTCCTTTAAGATTTTATTAAGCTCCGAGGTATTAAGAAATTTATCATGGGCGACCCTGTTTTCAATTCTTTTAATTATCTTAATAGTTGTCTCTACACCGACATCTGATGAAATAAGCACTTCTTCCAGATTATCGAGAACTTCATCATCAACTTTCGATTGGGGTAAATTTCCGTAATTTATTATTCCATCGAAGTACGAATTTGTTACGAAGTTACGAACTACGAATTCGTACTTCGTATGTTCGTATTTTGTTCGTACTTCGGTGGGATAATTGCTATAAATAAACCGATTGTAAAATACGGAATTTTATCCCGTTTGATGTATAAATTGCTGAATTGCTGAATTGCTGATTAACCATTTAACAATGTTAACCATTTAACCATTTAGTATATTTATTTTTCTGAAAAATATTTCTTTACATTGTCAACATTAATAATTTCTTCACGGAATTCATAAGCTCCTGTTTTCGGAGATTTAACCATTTTTATACACTTTGCAACACGTTTGCTGCTTCCGCTTTGTAAAGTTGAAACTGATTTTTTTGCCATAGTCAAAATTATTTAATTTCCCGATGTAAAGTAACTTTTTTCAAAACAGGATTATATTTTCTTCTTTCAAGCCGGTCGGGAGTATTTTTTTTATTTTTTGTGGTTATATATCTCGACATACCAGGTAAGCCACTTTCCTTGTGTTCGGTGCATTCAAGAATTACCTGTACACGATTGCCTTTTCCTTTTTTTGCCATAAACTATCCCTCCCTTTTTAATAATTTTTGATATAACCCTTCTTTATTGCTTCTTCAAGACAGGCCTTTAGTCCTTTCTTATCAATATTTCTAATACCGGAAGCTGAAACTTTTAAAGAAATCCATCTGTTTTCTTCAGGAAGAAAAAATTTCCTGGTAAAAAGATTTGGAAAAAATTTTCTCTTTGTCTTTTTATTTGAATGAGAAACATTGTTGCCTATAATAGCTTTTTTCCCTGTTATCTGACAAAATCGTGCCATAGTTCAATTTTAAAAAATAGTTTGCAAAGAACGTAATTTTTTTTTAATTAATCAAATAAACAATAATTTTTTTTCATTAACCAAGTTTTGAAAGGCATTATATAAAATTTGAGTAATCGGTCCCGGGGTTCCTTTACCAATGATATATTCATCAAGTTGAACAACAGGGGTTATCTCGCGTGTGGTTCCTGCAAGAAACAGTTCATCAAAAGTGCTGATTTCTTCAATTTTTATGGGTATTTCAAATATGGGTATGTTCAGCTTTATACATAAATCGAATATAATTAAACGGGTTATGCTGGGAAGAATTTGATTACCCGCAGGATGAGTAAATACAACACCTTTCCGGATTCCAAAAACTGAGGTATGCGTACCTTCGGTAATAATACCATTTTTTACAAATATTCCTTCGTTTGCTCCTTTGTCGAAAGCTTCCTGCTGAGCTAACACATTAGCCAACAGATTAACTGATTTAATATCACATCTATTCCACCGGACATCCTGAATTGTCGCTGTCTTAATGCCATCAGTAATATAAGATGGGTTTAAATAAAAAGGATTGACAGTAATGTAAACAGTTGGAGTAACAGTATTATCCGGGAAATGATGCTTCCGTTCACAAACGCCTCTAGTAATCTGAATATAGGCAGTGCTATCTGAATTATCCAAGCCGTTCATCCGTAGCAACACAGAAATAATATCTAATATTTCATGCGAACGGTAGAAGTTGATTCTTGCCTCTTTAAGACTATATTCCAAACGTTTAAGATGCTCTTCAAAGTAAAATGGAAGGCCATGGTAACAGATAATTACCTCATAAACACCGTCTCCAAATAAAAATCCCCTGTCGTCGGGCGAAATTTTTACTTCGCTTTTAGGCATGTATGTACCGTTGTAGTATGCCAAGTTGTTCATAATAATTTGTAGCTATTTAGGATTTATTATGGTGCAAATTTATGAAAAATTGCACCTGCATAATAAAATTATTTATGTAAGTTTGTAAAATTTCATTCTGACATAATTATATTATAATACTTAGTAAAATCATGAAAATCCTTCACACTTCAGACTGGCATCTTGGTAAACGTCTCGAAAGCTTTTCCAGGATGGAGGAGCAGGAAGCCGTTTTAAAAGAAATTTGCGATATAGCAGACAAAGAAAAAGTGCATGCTGTAATCATTTCAGGTGATTTGTTTGATACTTTTAATCCTTCAACTGATGCGGTTGAACTTTTTTATAAATATACCAAACGCCTTGCAAATAATGGTAAGCGTGCCGTTATTGCAATTGCAGGAAATCACGATTCCCCTGAACGTATCGAAGCGCCCGACCCATTGGCGCGCGAATGTGGTATTATTTTTTCCGGGTTCCCTCATACCATTATTACCCCTTTTAATTTGGAAGCAGGCCTTAAGGTTCTAAGAAGCGAAAAAGGTTTTATTGAACTGCAAATACCGGATATTTCATATCCGTTGCGTTTAATCCATACACCTTATGCTAATGAACTGCGTATGAAAACATATCTGGGCAATGAAGAAACCGAGGAAGAATTAAGGACGCTGCTTAACAAGCACTGGGACGAACTTGCTGAAAAATATTGTACTCAAACAGGTGTAAATATCCTTGCATCTCATTTGCTTTTTGTCAGAACCGGTGATGAAATACCTGAAGAACCTGAAGAAGAAAAACCTATTTTATTTATCGGAGGAGCTCAGGCAATCCCTACCCAAAACATTCCCGGAAATATTCAATACGTTGCCTTAGGCCATCTTCACCGTAAGCGAACAATTGACATTGTTCCTTGTCCGGTCATATATTCCGGCAGTCCGCTGTCGTATAGCTTTGGTGAAGCCGATCAGAATAAATTTGTAAACATCGTTGAAATTACACCGGGAGAGAAAGCTTTAATCAGTGCCATGCAGCTTGAATCCGGGAAAAAACTTATCCGTAAACGTTTTGAAATAATTGATGAAGTGGTTGAATGGCTTGCTCAAAATCCCGATGTTTATATTGAACTTACAATTGTTTCCGACACATACCTCACTGCAACCGACAGAAAACGCTTGTTAGACGCCCATAACGGTATTGTCGCTATAATTCCCGAAATAAGAAATCTTGCTCAAACCACATGTCAGGCAACTGCCCCGGTTGACCTTACAAAAAGCATGGAAGAATTATTTATTGATTTCTTTAAAGCCAAAAAAGGTCAGGAGCCGAACGAAAGAATTATTAATTTGTTTAAAGAAGCAATATCAGAGGAGGGCGAACTATGATACCGTTGAAACTTACAATACAGGGCTTATATTCTTACCGCAGCAAACAAACGATTGATTTCTCAAAGCTAACCCAGGCCGGATTGTTCGGTATTTTCGGAAATGTAGGCAGCGGAAAATCAGCCATTCTGGAAGCCATTTCTTTTGCCTTGTTCAAAGAATCAGAACGCCTGAATGCAAGAGAAAACAGAAATTACAACATGATGAATTTAAAATCGAACGAATTGTTGATTGATTTTGAATTCAAATCGAACGATGATAAAGAATACCGTTTTACCGTAAAAGGAAAAAGAAACAGCAAAAAATTTGAAGATGTAAAAACATTCACTTGGTCTGCATATGAAAAGAATAATTCACAATGGTCGCCTATTGATGAAAATAAAATTGAATCAATAATAGGTCTTAATTACAGACCGCGCCGGACGAAAGCTCCTGCACGGCCTTTTCAGCGGCAAGCTCCTTGCGATAGGGCCTGTCGGAAGTCATGGCATCAAAAGCGTCAGCTATTGATATTATTGCGGGAAAACTTCAGGGCATCGGTGAAATTAACCCGGAAAAAATTACTGAGCTTGAAAATCTCATTGCCTGCTTAAATGTTCATATAAAAAACCTTAAGGACGAACAGGAATCAAAACAAAAACTTGATAAAGAGCAGGATAACCTAAAAAAAATTGTTACAAACATCGCCGCTCATCAAGCTCAATTATCTGAATTATCAAGAGCAGAAACCTCAATAAAAAATCTTGAAAAAGGGGTCATAGAATTTGAACGTTTCTCTTTAATTTTTAAATCGGATTTGGGCCAATTGAAAAACTTTGAAAAAAATATTGAAGAAAGCTCAAAGCAACTAAATATTCATAAACAAAAACATTCTGAACTTCAAAAACTCCTGTCACAAAAGCAAACATTTTATAACTGCCTG
The DNA here is from genome assembly GCA_016209245.1 of Bacteroidia bacterium. Taxonomy (GTDB): domain Bacteria; phylum Bacteroidota; class Bacteroidia; order Bacteroidales; family BM523; genus JACQWN01. The sequence goes on along the minus strand of JACQWN010000047.1, from coordinate 2,614 downwards.
AAAGCCGAATTTGAAAAAAAGGATTTATTGCTTAGGGAATCAGAAGATTTGAAGAAATTTTCAGAATTACGTTTATCGGAAGAATCTTTAAAAATGTTAAACAATAAAGCTAAAACAGAAAAGCAGAAACTTCAGGAAATTATATATTCCATTGCAATTAAAAAGGAACAAAGCAAAAAAATATCAGAGCAAATTACAGAACATAAAAAGAATTTACCCGATTTCATGGTTTTATCTGCAATTAAAGAATGGTTCGTTCAGAAGAATAATTTTTTAATTACAAAATCTGAAATTCAAAATAAAATATCAACTTGTACGGAACATTTAAAAGAATTAAAAACAACTGTGGCCGGTAATATCAAAACATCAAAACTCTTTGAAATATTACCGGAAGAAATAATTCTACCGGAAATTTTGTCGTTGCTCGAAAATATAAAAACAACTTGTGAAAAACAAATTGGCGATTACGATTCTCATATTCTCGAGCTTGGCATTCAAAACAAGCTGGAACAATTTGCCTGCGAGCTTCATGAAGGCAAACCTTGTCCGTTATGCGGTTCAACAAATCATCCAAACATACTTAATCCTGAAAATGTCGCTGCTCAGCTCGAAACCATTAAAAAACATAAGAAAGAAGCTGAAAGTAAAATCAAGGCACTTACAATCCTTGAGAAAAAACTGACCGGTTATCAAAGCGAAATTTCCGCCATTGAAAAACAACAGAAAACATTGCTTGATGAATTTGATTTAATAACTGTAAAAGAAAAAGAGCATGCATCCGGTTTTAAATGGTCTGATTTTTCTCCCGATAATGAAAAAAAAGTATCGCAGGAAATTGAAAAATACCAAATTCTGCAGAAAAATATTGAAGAGGAAAATGAGAAACTGGCAAACATTACCTCTGAGGTAGAAAAAGAAGAGAAAAAGCACGAAAAAATAAACGGGGAATTTTCTAAAATTACAGAGCGAATTGCAGGTCAAACATCAAAAAAAGATTTGCTTGGTTCTCAAATAGCACGAATTGAAAAAGAAATTAATGAATTAAATTCATCAATAAGTAAACTGTTAGGCGCCATTGAAGAAGTTGAAAAATCAATTAATACTCTGAAAAGTCAGAAAAACAATTTGCATAAAACAATTGATGATAAATTGAAAGAAGCCGGGAATATAGAATTTTCCGCTGTTGTAAAAATCCTTGAGAAAGACCTTGATACAGAAGCTGCCAAAGCAAAAATTGAAAAATATAAACAATCTGTCGAATCGCTTAAAACATACATTGAAGAATTAAATAAAGAGCTTGCGGGAAGGCAATATGACGAGCATATCCATGCGGAATTAAAAAAGAATATTCTCGGTTTAACAAAAACTATTGATGAAAAAAATCAGGAACTTGGAAACCGTGAAAATGAAATAAAACAGCTTAAAGCAGATGCTTCTCAATATGCTTTACTTAAAAAAGACCTCGAAAATCTGCAGCTTCGCGCACAGGATATAACTGAATTAAAAAATCTGTTCAGGGGCAGCGGATTTGTTAATTATATTTCAACTGTTTATTTGGAAAACCTTTGCAGGGCAGCTAACGAACGCTTTTATAAACTTACAAGACAAAAACTCGGTTTAGAATTAATTCAAGATAACAGCATTGATGTTCGTGATTATATGAATGAGGGGAAATTAAGGAATGTCAAGACATTATCAGGCGGGCAAACATTTCAGGCATCGCTTTCGTTAGCTCTCGCAATGGCTGATAGCATTCACAAAATATCAGGTTCAGCCGAAAATTTCTTTTTCCTTGATGAAGGCTTTGGCACACTCGATAAAGAATCGCTCGAAGTTGTCTTTGATACATTAAAAGCCCTCAGAAAAGAAAACAGAATTGTGGGTGTTATTTCTCATGTTGAAGATATGCAGCAGGAAATTGAAACTTACTTGAAAATTACCAATGATGAAGCACAGGGGAGTATTATAAAACCAAGTTGGATGCCTTAGAAATGCCTGATACTTCATCATGGGTAATTTTACATCTAAAATTTATGGTATATTGAACATGTCGAAATACCGATTTTTAAAAAGTCTGAAATATGAACAAATCTCAAATTCAAGAAAGGACAAAAAAACTGCTGTTTGAAAAAGCAGATGAACTTCAGGAATTTACAAAAGGATTCCAGTCACTCCTTGAGTCTTATGCAGATAAAGAGGCAACTAAAAATTATCAGAGGATTATCCCTGGTGCTGGAAAATTTTTTGGAGTTTCATTCCCTGAGTTTGCGAGGATATAAGAGGGTTAAAGCAACAGATAAAGTTTTCAAAATTCTTGATACAGTTATGGAAGATAATGAGAAAGATATAAAGAAAGCGGTATCGTGGGTTTTGAGAGAAATAACAAAGAAAAATCCTGATGAAGTGGCGGGGTTCTTAACAAGATGGGCAAAAGCAAATCCAGGTAAGGATGCAAAATGGATAATTAAAGATGGGATGAAGAAATTAAGAAGTGATGAGAAAAAAGAGATATTAAAAATATTAACAGGGATTTTCACGGTTATAAAAATACCCTCAAATAATCCACAACCTCAACCATCCAACTAGCCACTTCATTATTGTATTACATTGATTA
>JACQWN010000624.1 GCA_016209245.1 Bacteroidia bacterium | reverse complement strand
GTTGTAAAAGAATCTATTATTACTTGCTATAATACTAATGGACGTTTTGGCTTATTAAAAAACAAAAAATCAATTATTTGAGGTGTATTTCTTGTTATATAAACAGTTTTAATAATTGTTAAAACAAAAGTATAAAAAATTACTTTGCCCAATCTACAAGCATTATAAAGTTATCAACAAAATTATTAACAATATTCATAAATGATTAATAATGAACTTAAATAACTTCATAAAATAGAAATGACGAGGAGAAGAAAAACTACGAAGAATTTACAATTGGATTTTAATCAATGTAATACAATAATGAAGTGGCTAGTGTTGCGACAATTTAATTTTAAGACCTCACAGGTTTTAGAAACCTGTGAGGTCTGGATTAAAAAATTGTTTTCAATGTTTCATTTTTAAATTGTCAAGACACTAGTTGGATGGTTGAGGTTGTGGATTATTTGAGGGTATTTTTATAACCGTGAAAATCCCTGTTAATAGTATAATTATACTTTTTTATTTTTGGTCTTACTTGTTTTTTTACTGTTATTAATAATTTCGAGACATTCTTCAAAAGTGAGCATTTCCGGTTTATATTTTTTTGAAATTCTGTAGTTTTGATTGTTAAAGGAGATATAAGGACCCCATCTGCCGTTAAGAATCAACAATTCTTTATTATTTTCAAATGTTTTGATAATTTTTTGCTTTTCTTTTTCCCTTTTTGTTTCAATTATTTCGATTGCTTTATCTAGCTTTATTTCGAGGGGGTCATCATCTTTATTCAGGGAATAGAATTTATTGTTATGGTTAAGATATGGACCGTATTTTCCTATTCCTACGACAATTGGAGCATTCTCAAAATTACCGAGGTTTCTTGGTAGCTTAAAAAGGTCAAGCGCTTGTTCGAGCGTAATAGTCTCAAGATGTTGCCCTTTTCTGAGTCTTGCAAATTTGGGTTTTTCACTGTTTTCGGTTTCTCCAATTTGGGCAATAGGGCCAAATCGCCCTATTTTTACGAATACTTTTTTCCCACAGATTGGATCTATGCCCAATAATCTTTCTCCGCGGCTTTTATCGGTTTTTTCGAGCGTATTTTCAATTTTTTCGTGAAATGGTTTATAAAATCTGTCTATCATCTTATTCCACTGCATTTTTCCATCTGCAATTTCATCAAAATCTTTTTCCACAGATGCAGTAAAATTATAATCCATAATTCCTTTAAAATGTTGGAAAAGAAAATCATTTACTACCATCCCGATGTCGCTGGGAAAAAGTTTGGCTTTTTCGATTCCGGTAATTTCATTTTTAATAGTTTCTGTAATTTTTTTATTTGCAAGTGTAATTATTGTGTAATTTCTGTTGATTCCCGGACGGTCTTCTTTTACTATATAGCCGCGTTGCTGAATTGTACCAATTATAGGAGCATAAGTAGAAGGCCTGCCTATGCCAAGCTCTTCGAGCTTCCTGACAAGAGTAGCTTCTGTATATCTGGGAGGATAATGAGAAAATTTTTGGGTTGCAGTTATTTCCAAGTTATTGAGCTTATCATTTACATTTAATACGGGTAGTAAAACCGCTTTGTCATTATTTTCTTCATCAGGTGATTCTTTATACAGTTTAAGAAAACCGTCGAATTTCATGACTTCACCACTAGCTAAAAATTTTTCAGGGACAGTTGAAACAGAAATAGTAATATTTGTTTTTTCAAAAAGCGCTTCGCTCATTTGAGAAGCAACGGTTCTTTTCCAAATAAGCTCATAAAGCCGTTTTTCAGGTTTTGTTCCTGAAATAGTGGAATTGTTAATATATGTGGGTCTTATAGCTTCGTGCGCTTCTTGAGCGCCTTTGGTTTTAGTTGTGTACTGTCTCGGTTTTACATATTTTTCACCATAAGTTTCAAAAATTTGGTTTTTAATTGTAGAAATTGCCAGATTAGACAATTGCACCGAGTCTGTTCGCATATAAGTAATTTTACCATCTTCATATAGCCGTTGAGCGATTGTCATAGTCTGCGATACAGAAAAACCAAGTTTTCTACTGGCTTCTTGTTGTAGTGTTGAGGTAGTAAACGGGGGTGAAGGAGATTTTTTCGCCGGCTTAATATTAATATCGCGTACAATAAATTCAGCATTTATACATTTATTAAGTAAATTAAGCGCTTCTTGTTTAGTATTAAAGGTTTCGGGTATTTCCGCTTTGAATTCAATATTTTTTTCATTTTTATTAAGTGTTGCAAAAACCGCATTAATTTTATAAGATGAAGTTTCTTTGAAGCTGATAATTTCACGTTCTCTTTCAACAATCAGACGAACAGCAACCGATTGCACCCTGCCGGCCGATAATGCTGGTTGTACCTTTTTCCAAAGCAATGGTGATAATTCAAAACCGACAAGCCGGTCAAGAACTCTTCTTGCCTGTTGAGCATTAACAAGATTGATATCAATATCTCTCGGATTTTTTATTGCGGTGAGTATAGCTTCTTTTGTAATTTCATTAAAAACAATACGCCGTGTCTTTTCCTTGGGTAAATCGAGCACCTCGGATAAATGCCATGCAATGGCTTCTCCTTCGCGATCTTCATCGGAAGCCAACCATATTAGCTTTGATTTACCGACAGATTTTTTCAAGTCGGTAATGATTTTCTTTTTTTCTACCGGAACTTCATACTGAGGTAAATAATTTTTTTCAATATTTATTCCAAGATTCTTTTTTACGAGATCGCGAATATGTCCAAAACATGATTTTACTAAAAAATCTTTACCGAGAAATTTTTCAATAGTTTTAGCTTTAGCAGGCGATTCAACAATAACCAGATTATCTTCCATGCAATTTCGGATTTGTTAATTTAAAAATTATGCAAAGTAAAATAAAACACTTGCTAACTTCAAAATTTTATTTAATAAATATTTATATCTTTATACCCAATTTTTTTATATGACAACTGAAAAATTAACAAAGAGAAAATTTCAAGGGTTAATAATCGGATTTTGGGTGATATTTCTGATTACGATTATTTTTGTGATTATACTATTTTTTTTAATAACAAATGGTAAGTTCGGCTTTATGCCTTCATTCGAGGAGCTTGAGAATCCTAAAAGCAATCTTGCCTCTGAAATATATTCATGTGATCAGAAACTTCTTGGAAAATTTTATATTGAAAACCGGACGTTTGTAAATTTTGAGGATTTATCACCTTATCTGGTTGATGCACTAGTAGCGACTGAAGATGTCAGATTCGAAGAGCATTCCGGCGTTGACAGTAAAGCTATTGTCAGGGTATTATATGGTTTGTTTACCGGAACACATAAGGGCGGAGGCAGCACCATAACTCAACAACTGGCGAAAAATTTATTTCCCAGAGATACAGTAAAATATGAAACCGGTATTAAAAAGAGATTTAAGCTAATGCTTACTAAGTTCAAAGAATGGGTAACTGCTACCCGGCTTGAGAAACGTTATACAAAAGAAGAAATAATCGTTATGTATCTGAATACCGTTCCGTATGGCAGTCAGACTTTCGGAATTAAGTCGGCAGCCCGGACTTTTTTTGATGTATCGCCCGATTCATTAAAGATTGAACAAGCGGCTTTGTTGATAGGTGTGCTAAAAGCGCCCTCATATTTCAGTCCTGTAATGAATCCCGATAGAGCAATAAATAGAAGAAATGTAGTTTTGCGACAAATGTATAAATATGGAAAAATTCCACAGGAAGTTAATGATTCACTTTCAGAATTGCCATTAGGGCTGAAATTCAGAATACAAGATCATAAAGCGGGACTTGCAACATATTTCCGGGAATATCTCCGCAAGATAATGACAGCGACCGAAGAGAATAATCCTGAGGAATGGAAAAATAATCCATTATTCGGTTGGTGCAATAAAAATTTTAAGCCCGATGGCACACCTTATAATATATATAAAGATGGACTTAAAATATATACAACTATAAATTACAGGATGCAGCAATATGCTGAAAAAGCCATGATAAAGCATCTTAAAGAATATTTACAGAAAGAATTTTTCAAAGAGCAAAAATCTAGGGCAAAGGCGCCTTTTGCATGGAATTTTTCCGATAAAGATATTGAGGAAATGATGCAGCGATATAAAAAAACCAGTGAAAGATACAGGGTTTTGAAAAATAAAGGCATATCATTGGATTCAATCGAAAAGGTATTTAAAACACCTGTTCCGATGCGTGTTTTTAAATGGAATGGCGACAAGGATACTATTATGAAACCGATTGATTCGATTCGTTATTATAAATATTATCTCCATACCGGTTTTATGTCGTATGAACCTCAAACCGGCTATGTAAGGGCGTATGTCGGAGGAATTAATTATAAGCATTTTCAGTTTGACAATGTTACTTTGACCAAAAGGCAGGTAGGTTCGACATTTAAGCCATATATTTATTCAATTGCCATGATGGAAGGGATTTCGCCATGCTATGAAGTCCCGAATATTCCAGTTGTATTTGATATGCCTGAAGGACAGCCCGACTGGATTCCGCACAACGCAGGAAAGACCGGCAAGGAAGGCGAAATGGTTACGTTAAAATGGGGTTTGGCTAATTCTGTAAATTTTATTTCCGCCTGGCTGATGAAGCAATATTCTCCGTTAAAGGTTCTTAAATTAATGGAAAAGATGGGTATAAATATCAGCAAGATTGAAAGGGTTCCGTCAATTTGTCTTGGGACGCCTGAAATATCTTTGTACGAAATGGTAGGCGCTTACAGCACATTTGTAAATAAAGGCGTATTTACAAAACCGATATTTGTTACACGTATCGAAGACAAGAACGGGAATGTAATTCAAACTTTTACAGCGGAAAGGAAAGAGGCGATGAGCGAAGAATCGGCATATTTGATGTTAGAGTTGCTAAAGGGAGTCATACAATTTGGAACGAGTGTCCGGTTATGGTTACCTAGTTACCCTTATAAGCTTAACAATGAAATTGCCGGAAAGACAGGGACAACCGATGATTACTCCGACGGATGGTTTATAGGAATAACTCCTAACCTGGTATCAGGCGCATGGGTTGGCGGTGAAGAAAGAAGCATTCACTTCAGGGGTATCACAATGGGGCAAGGAGCCACAATGGCGCTTCCGATATGGGCATGGTATATGAAAGATGTATATGCCGATAGCGCTTTAGGATATTCCCCAAAAGATAAATTTGAAAAACCTCTAAAGTCATTGT
>JACQWN010000623.1:3719-27207 GCA_016209245.1 Bacteroidia bacterium | reverse complement strand
AACTATACGGATGTATCGCCCCTCTCTATACATAGAGAGGGGAAGGGGGTGAGTATGCCGAAATTTGTAAAGCGGCATTTAAAAAATACCAAAAAGTGTAAACTACTTTGAAGCGATTTTGAAAAATGCCAATATTTCAAAAAACTTTTTTAACTTTGCTCCTAATTCCTTTTTATATCAATAAATTTGACATTACGGACAGACACTAGTGTTGCGACAATTTAATTTTAAGACCTCACAGGTTTCTAAAACCTGTGAGGTCTGGATTAAAAAATTGTTTTCAATGTTTCATTTTTAAATTGTCAAGACATTAGTTTATTTTTGTATCATAGGAATATTATATACATAATTTATATATTATTGTAAATCAAGATTTTACATATTTAATCAATGGAACTGTCCGACATTTATAGAAAAAAAGACAATATTTTTCTCAGAAAAATAGAAAACGAATATATTCTTGTCCCGCTCATAAAAAATATTGTTGATATGAATATTGTTTATAGTTTGAACAGCACAGGCGGCTTTATCTGGGAACAATTAGACGGGAAAAAAGATATACGGAATCTGGCATTTTATCTTACTAAAGAATTTGAAGTTGATTTAGAAACAGCACAAAATGATGTAATGGAATATCTCGAGAAATTAACGGAAGTAATTGAAAAAAAGGTTGAGTAATCAGATAAACTATTTACCTTGGAAATAACTAACAAATATAGAAAAATTTATATCAAACCTGAGGTCGAAAAAATAATAATTGACCGGGTTATTTCCTTTATTATGGTTACAACTCCGCCTATTGATCCCGAACCGAAAAAAAAACCAATTGATGATGATGATAATAATAATAATCCTGCGGATCCTTTCAGCTCTCCATTCAAATAAATTTTAATTATACCTGAATGTATTGTTCCTCCTACATGCTTAATATTGCAGATTTGATTATCTCTGTTGAAGCTTCATCGGGAATAATATTAGAAACAGGAAATATTAAAAAAAATTTTGTAACAGGAAACGACCACAGCCCAGATATAAATATTAAGGTATTTACAGGTATTCCAAACATAACAATAACAACAAAATGTATATTCAGCTCAACAGATTGTAAATTGTCGGATTCAAATTTATTTACTCCTTATATTTGGAATATTTATAAAACAGACAGGCAAGGAATTATCAGGATTACTAAAAAAGACAAATCTGCCAGAACCTTTGCTGTTATTATATTTAATGAGCATTATAACAAATGGAAAATATTTTTTCCTTGTTCGGAACAAAAAATTAAACCGCTTGAATATCCAATAGGCCCATTAATAATGTATTATATTACCAATGCCGGAAATGGCATCATGTTACATGCTTCAGCTATAATCCATAAGACAAAAGGCCTGGTTTTTACCGGATTTTCCGGTGCCGGAAAGACTACAATGGCATGGTTATGGAAAAATTTTACTCCTGTCATAAACGACGACCGGATAATCATCAGATGGATAAAAAATAAATTTTTTATATATAATACTCCTTTATATGCCGATGATTTACCTAAAAAAGCAGAATTATCAAAAATCTTTATTATCCGGCATTCATCTGAAAATCAATTAAAAAGAATATACGGGACAAATGCCATTGCACGAACCATGGCATTTTGTATTCAGCATAATTACAATAATAAATTAATCGAACGAATGACAGATGTGATTGCAGCAATAGTAAATAATGTACCTGTATATGAACTCGGATTTGTTTCCGATACAAAAATTATTGATTTCATTTTGAAAAGCACATAACGTGGACAAGCCACAAACAAAAAAAGGAATATTGCCACAGATTACACAGATTTTATAAATTCATTTTTTTTAATCTGCGTTAATCTGTGCAATCTGCCTTCGACAGACATAGTCAGCTACGGCAGACGACGTCTGTGGCATTTTTCTTTAATATTTTGCCCAAATTAGTCAGAATATTTTTGATAAAGTATTAATGGCAATTGATAATAAATATACAATTCTGCAAACTACTGTCGAAGAATTACTTACCGATGGTTACCTGATCCATGTCGTAGTTTCAGGTAATAGTATGTTTCCGGCACTTAGAAAAGGCGATTTTCTGGAAATAAAATATGTACCGATAGAAAATCTAAAAACAGGCGATATCATATTATTCCGGGAAAATAGCAAATATATAGTGCATCGCCTTATCAGTAAGCACAATTATCAAGGCAGACTTATTATTACTACTAAAGGGGATTTTTTTTTTCTTTTTTATGAATATCTATTGGCTGATGATTATAAAGGGAAGGTTATAAAATATAAACGGGAAGGAATGGCACATTATACCGATATAAATAAACATTTTAATTATATTATGGCCATTCTATCGCCGGTTATATTTCCTTTTTTTGTCTATATTGCAAGATTATTTGTAAATATGTATCATCTCAAAAAAAATAGGGGGGATTCCTCGTTTCACTCGGAATGACAGCATTGAACAATACTAGGGATGGATAGCGGGGCTATGTAGAGACGCCCTATAGGACGTCTCTACATAGCTGTTAATTAACACTTCATTTTTCCCCTTGTCATTTGAGTGGATAAGTAATATAATTAATAAATAATTGAAAATTAAAAACATACATTTTATCAGGACTCTGTGTCTTATCTTTAGAAATGCCTGGTCATGGGCATTTTTAAATATTTTATTTTCATTGTTAAAAGGAATCCTTCCTTTGTTAATCATATTCCTCATAAAAATATTGCTGGATAATATTATTGATGCACATAATATCGCTGATAAAGGAACTTGGGCGATTAATCTCATGCATATTTTTATTCTGATTGGCGGTGGTCTTGTTTTGTATGTTATCAGCCAGCATATTTCATATCTGGCCAATGAAAAGCAATCTATGCTTGTTACATCTGAAATGTATTCAAAGCTGCATAATAAAATATCCTCATTGGAGCTTGCCTGTTTCGAAAATCCGGTATTTCAGGATATGTTATTAAGGGCAGGCAGGGAAATCTCATATCGTCCCGGTTTAATTGTGCAAAGTACAATTTATATAATTCAATCTTTATTATCGCTTATTGTTGTATTAGCAATATTATCAACTTTTCATTGGGGTTTAATACCATTGTTAATTTTGGCATTATTGCCGTTTTTAATTATAAAAATATATTTTTCTTCAAAAATTTTTAAGCTGATGGCCGGTAAAACTAATGAAGAAAGAATGCTTACTTATTTAAACCGCATTCTGACCGAGCCGGTTTTTGCCAAAGAAATTCGTCAGTTTAATATGAAAGAGCATTTCATACAGCGATTCCGGGCAGCGCTGTCAGCTCGTAATAATGAAATATTTAAGCTCCATAAAGGAAAGGCGATAAAAGAGCTATTCGCACAGCTTTTGGCAATAATAACAATCGTTTTTCTTACCGGACTTATTTGTATCGAAACAGCATCCGGCTTTATAACGGCAGGCGCCATGATTATGTATATTTTTTCGTTGTACCGGGGTTTTATTTATTTACAGCAATTTTTCCATGGTATATCTGCACTATACGAGAATAATCTTTTCATGAACAATTTTTTCGAGCTTTTATCATTAAAATCAACCATTTCCGTACCAGTTAATCCTCATCCCTTTCCTATTCGCCTTGCATCTGAAATTAAAGTTGAAAAAGTTACATTTCAATATTCCGGGTCTGATAAAGTAATACTTAATCAGATTGACCTTGTTATTCCTGCAGGTAAAATTATAGCACTGGTCGGAAAGAACGGGGCCGGAAAATCAACTCTGGTAAAATTGATTTGCGGGCTTTATCAACCGGTAAAAGGAACTATTAAATTCGACGGGATTGATATCCGCAATATAAATCATCAGGAATTATACCGGAATATTGGCGTTTTATTTCAGGATTTTGTCCTGTACAACCTTACAGCAAAAGAAAATATACAAATTGGAAACATTGAATCGGATAATATTGAAAAAATAAAATATGCTGCCGCATTTACCGGGATTCACGATTTTATGGAAAAGCTGCCAAAAGGGTATGATACAATTCTGGGAAAGCTCTTCCACGGTAGTGAAGAGCTTAGTATTGGAGAATGGCAAAAGCTCGCATTAGCAAGGGTGTTTTACAATGATGCCCAAATAACAATTCTTGATGAACCTACAAGCACTCTCGATGCCGCTTCTGAAAATGAAATAATGGAAAAAATTTTCAGCATGACTAAAGGAAAAACTACTATCATTGTCAGTCATAGATTTTCAACTGTTAAAAAGGCGGATTATATATATTTCCTTCATCAGGGAAATATTGTTGAGCAGGGAACTCATAACGAACTAATGAGGAAAAACGGGAAATACGCTGCAATGTTTAATTTACAGGCATCAAATTATTTATAAAGCTCTAATAACCCGTCGGGACAGATAATTTCAATTATTTTTTTTCGTACATTAATTTTAGAAATCAAATTTTCAGTAAAAGGTATTAATATTTCTTTCTCATTCTTTACTACCTGAATTACAGGATTATTAGGGAAATATAACAATTGTTCGATTATACCGATATTTCCGATTTTTGAATCAAAAATTGTAAAGCCAATAATATTTTCACTCACTTCAACTTTACTAAAATTAAATAACGATTTTAATTTATTCGGCAAATAAACATCACAATCAATCAGCTCTTTAGCATTTTTTTCATTCGATATGTTGTCGAATATTAAAGATACCGTGCTTTTTCCGATAATCTTTAACCCGTTTTTTTTAACAAAAAAAGGAACCGGGATATTATCAATTTTAACAAAAAATGATTTTATATTTTTAGCCCTTACAGAAAATGTAAAATGCGATTTTATCAAAAGTTCACCTGAATATCCTCGGATTTTGATGATTTTACCTAAAAGAAAAAAGTCGTTGCGGTTCAACTATTTTATAGTTTATTTATCTCGTTTAATGGTAATTGAGTTTTTTTATGAATCTCTTCAGGCGAAGCACCACTTTCTTTTAACAGTTTGGCTATATTAAATATTACTTTATCTTTTTCCTGATTTAACTTTTTTTCAATTTCCAATTGTTCTTTTGTGTTATCCAATTCTTTTTCTCTATCTTCAATTTTTTGTATATAATAACTTATTGTATTATCTCTGTTTATTAAGACTTTTAAATATTCGTCTTCGGCAATCGTCTTATTACCCTCTCTAAAAAACCATGAAAAAATTTTCGTATCAATCGTAATCGGCGTTCGTTATTTTTTACTCTCGATTTCTGGTCAAAGAGTTTTAATAAAGTATATAGTTTGCTTTTATATTCATCGGTTTCATATTCTTCCCCTGATATATTATGTAAATTTGGTAATTGAACTACCCAAATATCGTAACTTAAATTATCAATAAATTCGTTATGTTTTTGAAGTTGTTTGTTTTTGAAGATACCTGTTTTTATTCGGTCTGTCTTTATTAACAAATCGTTGATTTCATTTTCGATTCTGAAATTTAAGATGAATATCGGTATTAATCGTATTGGCTTGTTTATCGTTTCTATTGCTTTGGTTTCAGGATGAATAATTTCTTCTTCTTGCTTTTTCTGAAAATTTTTACTGATATATCGTTTAAATCTGAAAATATCGTCAGGTTCGCTTGCTTTTTGTAATTCTATCATTATCATTTCTTCAGTGCCGTCCGGTAGTTCCACGGTTGCCGTAAAATCAAGGTGGAATAACCTGATATCGTCCTGTGTTTTGGGGTCCTCTATAGTAATGTCTTCCGGTTTTTTCTTTTTTTCAGGATGGGTTATTGGTTCTAAGTGCAGTTTTTTTATTTTTTCGTTTATTAATGTTGAAAGGACAATTATTGCACTTTCGGGGTCATCCATTAAGTATCTGAAAACTACATCATAAATCGGATTGGGGATGATGATATATTCGCTTTCGCTACCCGTATTTTTTAATTCGCTCATTCTTGCTGTTCTGTTGATTCTGCTTTAGTTGCTTCTACTTCAGCTGTTTCGGCTGTTTCGGCTGTTTCGGCTGCTTGTTTAGCATGTTTTTTGGCGATTGCCTGAGATCGTGCATCTTTAATTTTACTTTCTGCTGCAATATGTTTTTTATAAACCGTTTCTTTTTCTAAGGTAAGTCTGTCTTTTTTGTCCTGAATTTTTCCAAGTTTTTCTTTTCTCCATCTTTCGAATTTTGAATCTGCTGTTGATTCGTCTCATGCTCCTTTTTTTACACCATCAAGAAGATGTTTTTTAACAAGCACTCCTTCATAGCTTAATATTGAACGGCATGTATCTGACGGCTGCGCTCCTTTTTGCATCCACCATAAAGCTTTGTCGAAATCCAGGTCTATTGTTGCCGGATCTGTACACGGATTATATGAACCAATTCTTTCAATATATCTGCCATCTCGCGGCGATCTGCTGTCGGCAACTACAATATGATAAAACGGCTTCTTTTTTGCACCATGACGGGCTAATCTGATTTTTACTGACATATATTTTCTTTTTTTTGAATTGAGCTTGCAAAGATAATAATTTTTATAAATTCTTATTAACATCATATTTTTTATTTATAAGTTATGTTTATATTTACATTTGAATTTTGCAATAAATAATTAAAAATGATAAATTTTACACATTTACATGTTCACACACAATATTCAATACTTGATGGTTTGTCAAGCATTTCCGCTCTTTTTGATAAAGCTAAGGCAGATAAAATGACGGCGCTGGCTATTACTGACCATGGGACAATGTCTGGCGTCAAAGAATTCCATAATAAAGCAAAAGAAAATAAATTAAAACCAATACTTGGATGTGAAGCTTATGTGGCTACCCGAAACAGAAAAAATACAGATACTAAAGAAGACAGGATTAGATACCATTTAACGCTGCTGGCTAAAAATAAAACCGGATACCATAATTTAATAAAGCTGATTTCTCTTGCATGGATTGAAGGATATTATTATAAACCAAGAATTGACTGGGAATTGCTCGAAGCTTATCACCAAGGCCTCATTGCCTCTACTGCATGTCTTGCCGGAGAAATTCCAAGAGCTATACTAAATGGACGGCTTGAAGAAGCAGAAAATATTATTATCAAATATAAAAATCTGTTTGAAAATGATTTTTATCTTGAATTGATGCGCCTTAAAACCAATGTTCCCGGTGCCGATACTGATGTTTTTAAAGATCAGTGTATAATTAATCAGCATTTAATATCCTTTTCTAAAAAATATAATATTAAGCTGATAGCAACAAATGATGTTCATTTTATTAATGCTGAAGATGCTGAAACCCATGACCGTTTAATATGCTTGAAAACTAATGCTTTAATCACCGATTCTGACAGGATTAGATATACAAAGCAGGAATGGTTCAAAACACAGGCTGAGATGCTTGAAATATTTGAGGATATACCCGAAGCTCTTGAAAATACTGCTGAAATTGTTGAAAAGGTTGAATTTTATGAACTCGATAGAGCCCCTGTAATGCCCGTTTTTCCTATTCCTGAAAATTTTGGAACAGAAGAAAATTATCGTTCAGAATATGATGAAGAAAAACTGAAATCGGAATTTGATAATAACAATTATAGCCGGCTTGGAGGATATGATAAAGTATTACGAATTAAACTGGAAGCTGATTATCTGTACCATCTGGTTTCTGAAGGTGCAGAATCACGCTATGGTTTGCCAATAAAAGAAGATTTAAAAGAAAGAATTGAATTTGAGCTGGATACTATAAAAAAGATGGGATTCCCGGGATATTTTCTTATAGTTTGGGATTTTTTAAATACTGCCCGCAAATTAAGTGTTGCTGTTGGACCTGGCAGAGGTTCTGCGGCTGGTTCGGTTGTGGCTTATTGTCTGAAAATTACAGATATTGATCCATTGAAATACGGATTGCTCTTTGAACGGTTTCTGAATCCCGACCGCATCTCGATGCCCGATATTGATATTGATTTTGACAATGAAGGCAGGGAAAAAGTTCTTAATTATGTAGAGAATAAATATGGACATAATCATGTAGCAAATATTATTACCTTTGGAACAATGGCTGCTCGTTCTGCTATCAGGGATGTTGCCAGAGTCCAAAATCTTTCACAGGAAGCCGACCGTATAGCCAAGCTTGTTCCGGAAAGGCCGGACATCACCCTTAAACAAGCAATGGAAGAAGTTCCTGAACTGAAAGAATTGAAAAATTCTGCCCGCGACGATATTATTTCTGTCCTTCAATATGCCGAAGCGCTTGAAGGATGTATCCGTCATACAAGCGTTCATGCTTGCGGCATAATTATCAGTAAAGAGCCTTTGATTGAATATCTGCCGGTTGCCGTTTCAAAAGAATCACATTTACTCGTAACACAATTTGAGGATGACCATGTCGAGCCGGTAGGTATGTTAAAAATGGATTTCCTTGGATTAAAAACCCTTTCCATTATAAAAGATACATTAGATAATATTAAACTCTCAAATGGTATTGACTTGGATATTAATTCCATCCCATTTGATGATAAAAAAACTTACGAATTATATAGTAAAGGGGAAACAACAGGGCTGTTTCAATTTGAATCGGAGGGCATGAAAAAATATTTAAAGGAACTCAAACCGACAAAATTGGAAGACCTCATCGCTATGAACGCACTTTACAGACCCGGTCCTATGGAATATATTCCCGATTTTATTAATCGCAAACATGGCAAAACTAAAATCGTTTATGAATTACCTGTAATGAAGGAAGTTCTTGAGGAAACATATGGGATTACCGTATACCAGGAGCAAGTCATGCAATTATCAAGAATTATGGCAAACTTCACCGGAGGCGAAGCAGATACATTGAGATGGGCGATGAGCAAAAAAAAACAATATCTGATGAATCAATTAAAACCTAAATTTATTGAAGGATCTAAAAAACTTTATAATCTTGATGAAGAAAAAGCTCAAAAAATATGGAACGACTGGATTGCATTCTCAAAATATGCTTTTAATAAATCTCATGCTACTGCTTATTCATTTTTATCGTATCAAACAGGTTATTTGAAAGCTCATTTTCCCGAAGAATTTATGGCAGCGGTATTAAGCCACCATTTAAACGACATTAAAAAAATTTCGTTCTTCATGGATGAGTGCAGGCGTATGGGAATCCCGGTACTTGGACCAGACATTAATGAAAGCCATGCACGTTTTACCGTCAACAAACGAAAACAAATCAGATTCGGTTTAAATGCAATAAAAGGAATTGGAGAAAATGCCGTATGTAATATAACTGAAGAACGGGATATAAATGGTTCTTACAGCAGTATCTTTAATTTTTTAGAAAGAGTCAATCTGCAAACTGTTAATAAAAAAAGTATTGAAGCTTTAGCCGCTTCCGGAGCCCTGGATTGTTTCGAATTAAAAAGGCATCAATACTTTAGTATCAATGGAAATGATGCTTCATTCATCGAAATACTCATAAAATACGGAAATAATGTACAAAAAGAAAAAGGGCTAAAACAACAAACTCTTTTCGATACTTCAGCCACTATTCCTGTTATTAAGCCGAAAATTTCCGGATCACAGGAGTGGAGCTATATTGAACAATTAAACAAAGAAAAGGAATTAATCGGAATTTATTTATCCGCTCATCCTTTAGATATTTATGATATTGAACTAAAATTTCTTAAACCATCGCTCATTTCACAATTTCATGAAATAAAAGAATGTAAAGGAAAAGAAATTACACTATGCGGTATAATTACAAATGTTAAAAAAAAAAAAAAAAAAAATGGAAAACCGTATGCTTCAGTAACAATTGAAGATTATTCCGGTTTTTTACAATTCCAGCTTTTTGGCAAGGATTTCCTCGATTTCAATAAATATTTTGTAAAAAATTATGCTATTTATGTTAAAGGGAAAATTCAACCCAAACAATACGGGAATAATCCTGAAGAGCTTGAATTTAAAATAAAACATATTGATTTACTTGCAAATCTCAAGGATACTCTCATTCATTCAATTCAAATTAAAATTCCGGTAAATTTTATCACCGACAAAATTATCAATGAAATACATAACCTTGTTGAAAATAATAAAGGAAAAATTTTACTGAAAATTTTTATTATTGACACAACAAAAAATATAAATTTGGAAATGTATTCCCGGACATACCGGATAAATCTTTCAGAGGAAATTGTAAAATATTTAAAGCAAAATCAGGATATCGAATATAAAATCAATTAATAATTAAAAATCTAAAAAAATGGCAGTAGAAATAAATGAAAAAAATTTTACAGAGCTTGTTGAACAGTCAGATAAGCCTGTAGTCCTTGATTTTTGGGCTGAATGGTGTGGCCCATGCAGAATGATCGCCCCATATATTGAGGAAATGGCTGAAGAGTATAAGGATAAAGCTGTTATCGGGAAAGTAAATGTAGATACGAGCCCAGGCATTTCACAAAAGTATGGAATAAGAAATATTCCAACTGTGCTATTCATTAAAAATGGTAAACTTGTTGATAAGCAGGTTGGAGCAGTTCCAAAAAACACTTTAGTAAAAAAACTTGAGGCGATTTTATAAATTGAAAAATATACTTGAAATACAGGAACTTCAACAATTTGAAAATCTGGAGCTTATTGCACGTCAGGTTGTCGAGGGGTTTATTACCGGGCTTCACAGAAGCCCGTTTCATGGTTTTTCAGTTGAATTTGCCGAACACCGGCTCTATAATAAAGGCGAGTCAACCAAGCATATTGACTGGAAACTTTATGCCAGAACCGACAAGCTTTTTGTTAAAAAATTCGAAGAAGAAACCAATCTTAGAAGCCATATTGTTATTGATACATCTTCTTCAATGCTTTTTCCTTTTGAAGAAAAAAAGATTATTAACAAACTCGCATTCTCAGCTTATTGTGCTGCAGCTTTGATATATATGCTTCGAAAACAGAGGGATGCCGTAGGGCTGGCGCTCTTTTCAAATGATATTGAACTGCTCACGGCAACACGTTTATCATCCGTACATGCAAAAATGCTTTATAACGAATTGAGCAACCTTCTTAATGCCGGTGAAGCTCAACTTCTTAAAAAAAACAGAACCCCTGATGTTCTTCACCAAATTGCAGAAAAAATACACCGCCGTTCCTTAATCATTATCTTTAGCGATATGATTGATAATGAAGATCCTGAAAATTTATTTTCCGCTCTTCAGCATTTACGGTATAATAAGCATGAAGTAATCCTGTTCCATACCATTGATAAAAGACGGGAAACAATGTTAGAATTTACAAACAGGCCTTATAAATTTATTGATATGGAAACAGGCGAAGACGTAAGATTTAATCCCAATGAGCTCAGAGATGATTATAAAAGATTGATCAAGGCGCATTTCGATGAGTTAAAGCTTAGATGCAGTCAATATAATATTGATATTATTGAAGTGGACATTCTTAAGGATTTTAAAAATGTTCTGCTTTCATATTTGATAAAAAGAAGTAAATTATACTAAATGATAAATTGGATAGAAGAAGCTGAAAAGAAGCAGCAATTTAAGGAAACGCTCCAGCAGGAACGGGAAAAAATGCAGGAAGACTATAAATATTCCAATCTTCAAAGCATCAGACCATTGCTAAATGAGTTAAAGATCCTTGTTGACAGAGTAAGTAAAATCGCTGTTGAAGAGCGTTCTCCAAGCCATGAAATTGGATACACTCATATTGACGGGGAAGAAAAAATTGAATTTTTTGGTTCAGCTAAATTTAAAAAATCAAATATCCTGCTCTTTAAAAAGAGAGGGAGCGAAGAATTTATAAGCTGGAGACGGGTTCAATTTGTTCTGACCGATAGACAGGGTTTAATCAAAGTAAAGTTTTATGAAAAAAATAATCCTTTATATAAAAAACAGGGGTCCAGTAAAATAAAGAAAAAATATATTTTCCGGATTAGTAAACTGAAAATTAATCATATACATTTCATTTTAAACTGGCTTGCTTTTAAAATTTCAGATAACGAATTCTACAACTCTTTGCCACAAAGAAATAGTAATCATAACTCGCATGATAAACGTTGTTTTATAGCAAGTGCAGTATATGGTACAGACAACTGTGTTGAGCTTGATATCCTTCGCAATTTCAGAGATGAACATCTTATGAATAAAAAAACAGGAAAAATTCTGGTTGAGCTTTACTACCGGATTTCCCCACCTGTTGCGAACTGGTTGGCAGCCAACACATTTCTAAAAAAATTAGTCAGAATATTTATTATTGAACCAATCGTGACTTTTTGCAGATTGTAGAGACACGGTGCACCGTGTCTCTACAACCTGCAAAATGTACGGTTTTACTTGTGACGTTTTGCGTTATCCAGTTTTTAGTGCAACAAAATTTCTAACAAAAACTAAATTATCTTCATTAATCATTTCATTATATATTATATCTCCTTGCACCTCAGGCGCAACTATTCCGGCTCCAAATGTCTGCTTCCCTGTAAATATCCTCGCTTCATCCCATAATCCCTGATTAATAAAACTGCTTAGCAATACTTTTCCCCCTTCAATAATTACAGATTGAATACCTTTATTATATATAACATCCATAATCTGAACAGGAACATTCCTCGAAAAATCAATTTTGATATATTCAATATTCCCGGAAATTAATTGCTTTATACTATTGAACACAATTAACGGCTGCGGTTTTTTAAAAATATTTAAACCGTGGTTTAAACGGAGCTTATTATCAAGTATTATCTTTACCGGACTGCTTCCGTGCCAATCTCTGACATTAAGTTGTGGATTGTCAATATCAGCGGTATTTGTTCCAATCATAAGCGCTTGTTCTTCTGCTCGCCATTTATGAATAAGCGGGCGGTTATTTTCATGAATAATCCAGGCAGGTTGTGGTATATTGCTTCCTTTTTTATATTTACTTATATAACCATCAGAAGTCTGCGCCCACTTCAAAATAATATAAGGACGCTTCTTTTCATGAAATGTAAAAAAACGAATATTCAACTCACGGCATTCTTTTTCCATAATACCGGTTTTGACTTTACATCCTGCTTCCTCCAATTTTTTAATACCACTGCCCGATACTTTCTTATAAGTATCAATGCATCCTACAACAACTTCCTTTATTTTATGCTGAATTATATAATCGGTGCATGGTGGAGTTTTACCAAAATGGGAACAAGGTTCAAGATTTACAAATAATACGGAGTTATCTAACAAATACTTATCTTTAACGGCTATAATTGCATTTACTTCAGCATGCGCTTCTCCGCTTTTAATATGGAAACCCTCTCCGATAATCTTTCCATTATTAACAATGACACAACCTACAAGCGGATTCGGATAAGTGCCTCCCAGTCCCTTTGCTGCCAAATCCAGGCACCGTTGCATATAGATATTATGCAAAGTTGCTATTTTTTCTCAACATTTACTATTGAAAACCATCCTTTTCCATTTTGATTTTCAATAATTTTAACACATTGAGTTACATCAAAAGTAACCATTGTCGAATGGAAAATTGATAGTACTAAGTCTTGTAGTTTTTGGTCAGATTCTAATGGAATAATCTTTAACCCTTTTTCAATTGCCTTTTCAATTGTAATTGGTCTACCATGAGTTTTGTGTTCGCTAGAATTACAAAGCCATTCTGCAATACCTTTTCCTTTTTTATCTTCAGAGGCAGCAAACATATAGGTATCTAACCAACTACCCACCAATCGAAGTGATAAATCAATGGTGTTTTCACATTTTTTGAAAAATCCATGAGGGTATGAATTTATTCTATTTACCCATAAAGTCGCTAATTCAGGATTTTTTATTATTTCTTGTTTTGCCTGTTCAAACTCATCAAGGATTGATTGAGCGGGTATCATAAATCTACTTCCATTATTTGCGATAACTCCCATTTGGGGATCAATCGGTCCAATTGCAGAATGTTTTGCCATAATAAGCTCATCACATGCACAAGAAAGCATAGTTGCTGCAGACATTGCATTTTGAGGAATGATTGCTCGAATATGAGAAAATTTTTGCCGTAAATATAAAACGATTTGTTCAGTAGCTTCAGCACTACCACCCGTATTATGAATAATTATATCAAGTTTGTCTCCTTTTAATTCATGAAGGGCAGACATAAAGCCTTGTATATCTTCATGAGTTATTGATATTAAAAAATCAGGAATCTGTTGAATTGCTAATTTTTTTGAGCCATATGCTGTTGCAAAGAGGATTAAATTCCTTCCTGTATATTCAGAATATTCTTTCAAATATTTTCTTCTAACAGAGTCCTGTCTGTTACCAATTATTTCGGTAGTAATTTCGTGTCTACTTGGCATAATATAAGTTTTAAACTGTTGTTCCTGAGCATGAGGTAGTCAATTCATATTTTATTTGAACATTGGAACTATTAATCTTTTCGATTAAGTCAATAGTCTTTTGAATTCTGGGATCGATTTTTTTAATTGCATTATCGAAAAGTTCTTTTCTTTCCTTATCATAATCCCTTTTGGTTTCATTTTTCTGTTTCATACTAATAAGTTTTATTTCTACAAATATACAACTTTTTTAATTTAGCAAGTTCTTTTCTGCAATTTTACATAACAATTCAATAATCTAATACAATGCATATTCTATTTTTTATATACTTTTGTCTAATGAATTCAAATGCTTCAATGAACGTACGTGATATTACACATTTCATAAAATCTTCACTTAAATCAATTTATTCTGTTAATGAAGCCGAAAGTATTACTTATCTGATATTTCAAGAGCTGTTAAACTATTCAAAAATCGAACTTCACTCGAACCGGAATGCAAAAGTACCTAATTTTATAATATTACAAATTAAAAATATTGTCGGTGAACTAAAAAAAAATAAACCTGTTCAATATATCTTAGGAAAAACGGAATTTTATAATTTGGAAATTATTGTGACACAGGATGTAATGATTCCACGGCCTGAAACCGAAGAACTGGTTCGATGGATAATTTTTGAGAGTGGTTTGATAAGCAAACCTCTCTCAAATAAATTTAGTTTAAATATTCTCGATATCGGAACAGGCAGCGGTTGCATTGCCGTAGCATTGGCAAAAAACTTGCCCGGTTCAATCGTTTATGCAATTGATATTTCTGACAAAGCCATTAAAATTGCTGAACTAAATGCAAAAAAATATAATACCCCTGTAAAATTCATTCAGATGGATATTCTTAAAACAAAAGATTTAATTGATTGCAAATTTGACATTATCGTCAGCAATCCTCCATATATCAGAGAAAGCGAAAAAAAAAAAATGCACAAAAATATTCTCGATTATGAACCTTCTGTCGCCCTTTTTATAAAAGATGAACAACCTCTGATTTTTTATGAGGCAATAAGTTCTTTTGCTAAAAAACATTTGAATAAAAATGGAAAGCTGTATGTTGAATTAAATGAAAACATGACAAAAAAAACTGCCGAACTGTTTGCAAAAAATAAATATAGTAATATTATTGTAAATAAGGATATTAATGGAAAACCCAGAATGTTGCGGTGCGAGCGTTAATTAGTGTCTGTCTGTAAAGTCAGCAAACAAAGAATTACATAGCCACGAATTACACGAATTTACACTAAAAAATTAGTTTTAATTCGTGCAATTAGTGGCAAATTTCGACATTACAGACAGACACTAATTAATCCCCAATGTTTGGATTACTTTAATTAACTCGACAATAAGCGTTTGTTTATCTTTATTAGCGCATAAAACTGCTGTTTTTAATTTTTTAGTTTCATTATCAAGCTGTATCCGGCTAAAATCACCTTTCATATTTTCGATAACTGTAAATGACTCAAAGGCAATCAGATAATCATTATTTATGACAAGATTAACAAAAACAGGGAGATATTCACTAAAATCAAGGCCTGTTTGCCAACATGCCGATACCAGATAATATAAAATACCAGAATAATTTTGGTCTTTTATGGCATTTATAAAAACAAACCGGGAGCCTGGATCTTTAATATCATAAAGAAATAAAACCGCCTCCTTATTAATTTCATCGTTTCTGTTCTCATTTAAAACATCTATCATTTTTTGAGAAATCCGGTAGTCACCTTCAACTTTTAATTCTTTAATAACATTAATAACTTCTGTGGTATCTTCTGAATCAAGGCATTGTAATAATTTTTTGTTTCTTTCAGATATTTTTTTCATTTTTGCATTGTTATAATTTCAACAAAAATAATATTTTTGCAGTTAAATATAACCTGAATAATATAAGTTAAAATTCATTAAAAAAATTTTTTTTGAATATTAAAAAATAGTATTACTTTTACACGAATATTTTAAAACAATATTACGATGAAAATCAAGATGTTTAAATTTAAAGCGCTTGTGTTTATTGTCTTTCTGGCATTTACTGTTTATTTAGCAGGCTGCAAATCAGATAGTAATAAAACCAAAGAAATTGATGATGCTATTGAAGTAGACGATGAACTTGCCGAAGATTTTAATAAAGCAAAGCAGGTATTTTACTCCCTGCCATCGCCAATCGAAACGGCAATGCTGATGAAACGTGCAGGAGCAAAGTATAATGAAGATTATTTAAACGCAATAGACAATATTCCAAATTATACTACCAATAAATCAATGGCATTAAATTTGGGTGTCTATAGCGCCGATTTGAGTTTTTCCAGTATGTTCGACCAATCACAAGCTGCTATCAAATATTTATCTGCAACCAAAAAGCTTGCTGAAGAGCTTGGCATTTTAAATGCAATAGACAAAAGTATTGTTGACAGGATGGAGCTTAATGTTAATAACAGGGATTCGTTAATGGAAATTATTTCTGAAACATTTATGAATTCTAACTCTTTCCTTAAAGAAAACGACAGAGCTGAAACTGCAGCCATTATTTTGGTGGGTGGATGGATCGAGGGCTTATATATTGCCTCTCAAATAGCTAAAGCCACAAGCTCAAACAGCGAAATTATCGAACGAATCGTTGACCAACGGCTCTCTCTCGCTACTTTAATCAGCCTGCTTGAAGAATATGAAGAACAGGACGAAAATGTAGCTTCACTTTTACCTGAATTACACAACTTAAAATCAATTTTCGATAAAATACAAATTTCATCCTCGGCTATTGAAACTAAAACTGATAACCAAACAGGAAAAACTATAATCCTTTCAAAAACAGAATCATCAATTAGCCCTGAAATTTTTGAAACACTATGCCAAAAAGTTGAAACCTTAAGAACTAAAATTATTAACGGATAATAACAAATTATTGTATTATGAAAAAATTATTTCCTTTTACATGTATCCTGATTCTATGTGCAATGTTTCCAGTATTAGGGAATGCTCAATGTAAAAACTTTGCAAAAAATATCTGTAAAGAAGCGCTTATTCCATATCACCACGATGGAATTTATAATGCTACTATATTATCCGAAGGTGAAACCGCCGAATTATTTAAAACTTTCTATTCCGGTCAGGATTACAGAATAGCAGTATGCGGCGCCGAAGATATTCCTAATGTCGAATTCCAGGTGCTCGATGGTGAAAGAAATGTCTTGTACAGTAATAAAGATAATGGCTACGCTAAAACATGGGATTTTAAGCTCGAATCCAGCAAACAGCTAATTATCGCTATTCAGGTTCAAACCTCCGACGAAATGGAACCACAAATCCTTAGTGGTTGTGTTGCCGTTCTTATCGGATTTCTTAATGTAGAAGATAATCTGGATAAAGATTAATTCGTGTCCATCCATAAAGTCAAAATTAGCCACAGATTACACAGATTTAAAATAATTAAATTTCTTTTAATCAGTGAAATCTGTGGCTGATATTTTTTTGTTTTTTAAATTTCTACGACATTATGAATAGACACTAATTCGTAAGTTCTTTTTTTAGAAATTGTCCTGTATAGGAATTTTTACAGTGAATTATTCCATCTGGTTTTCCTTCATATACAATATATCCTCCTTCATCTCCACCTTCCGGTCCCAAATCTATGAGCCAATCGGCCGATTTAATAATTTCCGGGTTATGCTCAATTATTACTACAGTATGCCCCTTATTAATCAGTTCATTCAACGATTCTAATAATTTCCTGATATCATGAAAATGAAGCCCGGTAGTCGGTTCATCAAATATGAAAATAACAGGTTCACTCTTTTCAAAGTTTAAAAAACAAGCCAGTTTTATCCTTTGACTCTCGCCTCCGCTTAGTGTATTTGACGATTGACCCAGCTTTACATAACCAAGCCCAACTTCAGCTAATGGTCTTAATTTTGAAACAATTCTTTTTTCATTATTTCCTGTTCCAGCACCAAAAAAATCAATGGCTTCATCTACAGTCATCTCAAGTATATCATAAATATTCTTACCCCTGTATTCAACATCAAGAATTTCATGCTTAAATCGTTTCCCATTGCAACTTTCACAAATAAGCTCTACATCAGCCATAAATTGCATCTCCACCTTAATAATTCCTTCACCCTGGCATTCATCACATCTGCCGCCATCAATATTAAAAGAAAAATGTGCCGCCTTATACCCGTTGCGCTTCGACAAGGGTTGTTCGGAAAATAATTTCCTGATTTCATCAAATGCCTTCAGATAAGTAACCGGATTTGACCTGGATGACTTGCCTATCGGATTTTGATCAATGAATTCAATTTCATGAATATAATGAATATCACCATCTAATTTTACATGCTTTCCGGGTTTTTCACTATACCCATGAAGAATTCTTTTCAAAGCAGGGTAAAATATTTTTTTTATCAGTGAAGATTTTCCCGAACCGCTTACGCCCGTTATTACTGTTAAAATATGTAATGGGAGCTTCACATTAATATTTTTTAGATTATTTTCACTGGCACCGATAATTTCAATGTATCTGTTCCAGTTTCGCCGTTGCCTGGGAACAGATATTTCTTCTTTACCTGTAAGATATTTACCTGTCAGGCTTGGAAAACAAGCATCATCATTGATTTTTTTCTCCAAATCTTTTATTGTTCCTTGAAAAATAACTTCACCACCGTTTCTGCCTGCTCCGGGTCCAAGATCAATAATTTCATCGACTGAGCTGATAATTTCCTTGTCATGTTCAACAACAATAACCGAATTACCTATTTTTTGTAATTTCCTTAGCACACCAATTAATAATTGTGTATCCCTGACATGAAGACCAATGCTTGGTTCGTCTAAAATATACAAGGAACCGACCAGACTGCTTCCTAAAGAAGTAGATAAATTTATACGTTGGGATTCACCACCTGAAAGAGTCGAAGAACGACGATTCAGAGTCAGATATCCCAAGCCGACATCTACTAAAAATTGTAAGCGTGTTGTTATTTCCTGCAATAATCTTTTTGTCACTATTCGCTCATATTCAGATAATTCTATATTTTGAAAAAAATCCAGTAATTTTCTTGCCGGCATATCCACAAGCTCATTTATTGATTTTGTTCCAATTTTGACATACCTGACCTCATTTTTGAGACGGGATCCGTTGCAAGCCGGACATAAAGTTTTATCCCTGTATCTCGCCAGCATAACCCTATATTGGATCTTATAGTTCTCTTTTTCAAGCATTTGAAAAAAATCATTCAAACCATAAAAATATTCATTCCCCTTCCATAATAGTTTCTTTTGCTCATCTGATAACTGATAAATTGGTTTATGTATCGGGAAATCAAATTTTGTGGCATTATAAACCAGCATATCTTTCCATTGGCTCATTACATCACCATTCCAGCACGAGATGGCACCTTCATAAACCGACAATTCTTTATTCGGGATTACTAAATCCTCATCAATCCCGAGTGTTAGTCCAAATCCCTCACAAACAGGGCAAGCGCCTAATGGATTATTAAAACCAAATATATTGACCGACGGTTCTTCGAAAATAATACCATCCTCCTCGAATTTGTCTGAAAAATGTCTGGTAATGACCTGGCTTCCATTTATTATTTTGACGATACATTCCCCTTTCCCTTCATTAAAGGCAGTCTGAACAGAATCGGCCACCCTGCTTATTGTATCATGGCTCTTATCATGCCGAATACGATCAATAATAATATTAAATTCTTTCAGCTCCCCATAAATTTTAATATTTTTAATTATTTCCTCTATATTAATCTGCTGATTATTAACTTCAATCCTGGTAAATCCCCGTCGTAGCAAATTTTCAAGAGTTTCTAAAACAGAATCGTTACATATATTAACAACAGGTGAAAGAATAAATATGTATAAATTATTATCCAATGTCATAATAAAATCAATAACATCCTTGACATCATGCTTTTTAACTTCTCTATTAGATACTGGGGAGAATGTTTTGCCTATTCTTGCATATAGTAATTTTAAATATTCATATATTTCAGTTGAAGTACCAACTGTCGATCTTGGATTATATGTCGCAAATCCTCTCTGTTGTATTGCAATTGCAGGGGGTATGCCATGAATATAATCAACGTCGGGCTTGGTTATTTTTCCAAGAAATTGACGGGCATAGGCAGATAAGCTTTCTACGTACCGTCGTTGCCCTTCAGAATATAAAACATCAAAAGCTAAGGATGATTTGCCCGAACCGGAAAGCCCTGTTATCACTACAAATCTATCTCGCGGAATTAAAAGATTAATATTTTTCAGGTTATGTACCCTGGCTCCTTGTATAATAATATAATTTTTGTAATTTTGTGGCCTATTTGGCATAAATATTGTCGCTTTTTTTCGTTAGCAAATTAATATTTTTTTAAATATTTTTTAAAAATAAAATAAAAAGATATTCATACCGTTAATAATATTAACCTTAAAAGCCGGGAGGAACTGTTTATAGAATAAGCTCTACTTTTTACATAAGCACATTTTGTGAAGTAATATTAATAAAAAGAAGAGTACTATGCAGTTTAATAATCTTACTGATTATGAGCTTATTAACCAGTTCATTTCAGGCGATGAAAGGCAAATTGAGGTTCTTATTAACAGGCATAAGAAAAAAGTCTTTACTTACATTATTCTCAATATAAAAAATCGCCAAGCCGCTGAAGATATTTTTCAGGAAACCTTCATTAAAGTCATAAACTCCTTACGTACAGGACATTATAAAGACGAGGGGCGATTTGTTTCGTGGGTGGTTCGTATCTCCCATAACCTTATAATTGATTATTTCCGGAAAGAAAAGCATCTTCAGACAGTTTCAAGCGATAATGATAATATTAATATCCTGAACTCTAAAAAGTACGCAGTAGGCAATGCCGAAGAATCACTAATAAATT
This sequence comes from Bacteroidia bacterium, assembly GCA_016209245.1. Taxonomy (GTDB): domain Bacteria; phylum Bacteroidota; class Bacteroidia; order Bacteroidales; family BM523; genus JACQWN01. The sequence goes on along the minus strand of JACQWN010000623.1, from coordinate 5,967 downwards.
ATCAAATAACAAAAGATATACGAAAACTGATTGAATTTTTGCCTGACGACCAGAAAGAAATTGTCATACTTAGACATTATGTTGGTATGAGCTTCAAGGAAATTGCTGAACAAACAAATGTAAGCATCAATACAGCACTTGGCAGAATGCGGTATGCTGTTCTTAATATGCGTAAAATGATACAGGAAAAAAATCTTAATCTCACCATAATTTAACAATAGTTATTAACCCCCCCATTCAAAATATTTATTAATTTTTTATTGTTAATAATATTTTTTTACTTTTGACAAATCAAAAATACATTTTACCTGATATGAAAGTAATAACTAGTTTTATAGTTTTTTGCATAATATTTATCCATTTACACGCTCAGACAGTAATTGAAATGATGCATCCCGAAGATGCAAATCTTACTCTTCTGGTAGTTGACGATACATCAAAAGCAGATATTGTGGTTTACAGAACTATTGATAAAAAAGAATATCAGGCATGGGATTGTATGTGGAGATTTAAAAAAGGAGGTTTCGCCAATTTTACAGTCTATTTAACAAAAAACGAGGATGATTCTTTATTATACGATAATGACGAAAATATTAAAAGAATTATTCACGGGAAAGTGTATTTTACCAATGATATTAATGCTAGAGGATATCGTAATAAAGATTTCCGGCTCGAAGGAGTATTAAGAAAAGTTGATAATGATTAAAATATTTTATGCACTATTTATTAATTTTTCCCCTATTATTTATTTTTTTTTCACATATTGTCAATGCTCAAAAGTTACTTAAAAGGCATTTGAACGAACGGATAGAAATTTCTCAGGTTGTTCAGCATAAAATTAAATCGGTAAATTATGGCGATTATTATGAAGAATTTGACCAAAAAGGAAATCTGATTTATGAAAAAGGAGTTGAATGGCCTTTTGGCAGAAGCTATAAAAATATATATGATGAAAATAACAGAATGATAAAACGCTATTCTTTCGATGAAAATAAAAAAGATACTATCATCGCTGAACTTTTCAAATATAACAATAATGGTTTATTAAGAGAAATTCAGTATTCAGATACATTAGTGGACCAAGTGACAAAATATCAATATAATTCAAAAAATTATATAATTAAAATTAATGATGCAAATGGTTATGAATCATACAAATACGATGCAAAAAGCAATATTTGTATTATGAAAACCGATATGAAAGGTGAATATCTGACAAACAGAACCCGTTTCAAATGGTATGCACAATATAACGAAAAGAATCAACTGATAAGCGAAACACAAGTTTATAATAAAAACTATAAAATTACATGGTTTTATACTTATAATGAAAATGGACAATTGATTGAATGCAAGAATGATAAGATGGAAGAAAAAAGAGCTATTTATATAATTAAATATTTTTATAATGATGCAGGATTGCCGGTTTCACGTAAATATTATGACATTAACGACATATTTTTATATGAACAGAAGATTTTCTATGAGTTTTATTAGTATAGTTTTCATAATATTTTTGCTGACTGTTAATTTATGTCCTGCTCAGGATAAAATCGGAGTCGGAGTTTACTGTTCACCTGCCTTAGAATCGCTTGAAGAAGGAACTTTAGTGAACAATACTTATGCCCACAAATCCGTCATAAATTTCGGAGTGAATGCCGATTTTAATATTAACAGAAGGTTTTGTGCCTCGATAGGCCTGGCTAATTACTTTAAAGGTGCACAAATGCACTTTATTGATTCCTCTAATTATGATACCAAAAAGTTTAGCTATTCAGTTATCAAAGCAAATTATATATCTCTTCCAATATCTGCTGAATTTGTTTTTTTTGCAAAGAACAGGTCGAAATTCCGGAAAATAAAAGTTTACAAAGGAAGCAAACAGGAAGTAAAGCCCGTTTTAGTGGCTGTAACTGGCAGTATTATTGGAGGATATGCATACAAACAATCAATCGAAAACAGATTAATCGAAAACAATGCAGAAGTCAATATCGGTAATATATATTCAGGAACAAGCAGGATAATTACATTATTACAAACACCAACCAAATATTATATAGCATGGGCAATAGGGCTAAGGGCGACTTTCAATCTTAATGAAAATCTTTCCTTTTACATACGGCCACAGTATTCCAAACAAATTAATGAATATGCCAAATCCGATTGGGCAGATTTTAAATTAATGAGCATAGCATGCGATATAGGGATGGTTTTTACTGTCCGATAGGATAAAAAGTTTTGCAATTGT
>JACQWN010000623.1:0-3710 GCA_016209245.1 Bacteroidia bacterium | reverse complement strand
ATACGGCCGTATGTTTCTACAATTCAAATCCAATAAAAATGAAAGATTTCTGGCTTCATTCTCTTGATTATTTTTTCCTTGTTTTTCATACTACCTTTACCTTATTTAATATTACCGGCTGGATTTGGAAAAAAACCCGGAAGATACATCTCTTTACAATGCTGGTGACATTATTTAGCTGGGGAATACTTGGTATATGGTATGGTTTCGGATATTGCTTCTGTACCGATTGGCACTGGCAAGTCAGAGAAATGTTAGGAGCTCCGTCAAAACATGGCTCATATATCAGCTTTCTGATAGATGAACTGACGGGTTTAAAATTTTCACGGCAAATAGTTGATAATACTGTATTAATTGTTTTTATAATTTCTTTTACACTTACAATTGTTCTGAATATTCGTGATATTTTGAAAAAAAGATATACAGGTAAAAAACGGATTAGAACTTATTTTTTGTTATAGTGTCGGGGTGACTTAAAGCTATATCAACTTAATTATCGTTGAAATTACCCGAAACCAGAACAAAACATCGTCGTGGAAGTCACCCCGACACTGATAAAATAATTTATATATTTGCGACAAACTAAAAAACATAATTTTATGAAACAGAGGTCACTGATTTACGGTTTTCTTTTTGTGGTTTTTACTTGTTTTCTACATTATTCATGGTGTCAGGATACTACTGAAGCCGAAAATCAGCTTGGGGTTGCTCCGGGTGGAGATTTAGTTAGCCGGTATGTTTGGCGCGGAATGGATTGTTTCAATGCTCCGGCAATCCAGCCATATATATTTTTTTCATACAAAAATTTCACCGTGGGAACCTGGGGTTCTATCGCCCTTGCTAAAATAGATTCCCTTACAAAATATGAAACGGATTTATATCTTGCCTATACCTATAAATTTATTACAGTTTCGGTATGGGATTATTATTATTTTGACTATACAACAATTAATAACCAATGTTTTCAGTATGGCGATAGCACCAAACATCTGCTAGAGGGAGATTTACAACTAACAGGACCTGAAAAATTTCCAATAAAATTTCTTGCTGCGTATAATTTCTACGGTGATGATCCTGATAATTCAATTTATTTGGAATTGGGCTATACGATAAATCTTGAAGAAACAAGCGTTGATCTCTTTCTCGGATATACTCCTTATAGCGGATTGTATGCTCCCGACCCTGCAATTATGAATGCAGGACTTACTATAACCAAAACATTGAACATCAGCCAGAAATTTGAGATACCTTTCAAAGTATCGCTTATATCAAATCCCAGATTACAGAATATATTTCTGGTTTGCACAGTATCCATCTAAACCGTCATTTATATGTGGAAAAAATTTGCAATTATAATTTTAATATTGTTAATCCTCGTCGGTATTTTTATTGGTTATAAATATTTAAGGAAACAAACCATCGAAATTTCTCCAATCATTAATGCAGTACCTATCAACACAGCTTTTATTATTGAAACAAAAAATTTTTATCGCCTATTAAATACTCTTCAATCAAAAAGTCTTATTTGGAATGAACTTACCAATACTCCTGCCTTTGATAAAATTAATAAGCAGATAACGGTTCTTGATTCTTTATTCAAAACGAATAAAGAAGTGAGAAAATTATCAGAACTACGGTCGGTTATTGTTTCCGCGCATTTAACCGGTAAAGAAAATTATAATTTCTTATTTCTCTTGAGTCTGCCTGCGGGTAATAATAAAAGCACTATTTACGAATTTATTTCAGATATTATTAAGGGGAAAGGAAGCATTTCGGAGAGAATTTATAATGATGCAGTTGTTTATGATGTAAAACCTGTATTTAAAGACGGAATGCTCAATTTTTCCTTTTCAATCGTAAAAAATATTTTTATATTCAGCCTATCGCCGCTGCTTGTCGAGGAATCTATCAGACAAATCGGCGCACACAATTCATTACTCACTGATAAAGATTTTGTAAAAGTACAAAATACAGCCGGAAGGAATGTGGACGCAAATTTATATATCAATTTCCGTTCATTACCTAAGCTGCTTGCTATAATTCTTAATGATAATTATAAGCAATCGCTGGCAACATTTACAAATTGTGCAAACTGGGCGGAGCTTGATGTAAATCTTAAAAAACAATCAATTATGCTTAACGGCTTTACCTATTCAAACAATCTCGAAAATAATTATTTGAATATATTTAAAAAACAAAGTCCGCAACGATTACAAATCGAAAATTACCTGCCTGATAACACAGCGACATTCTTAGTTCTGAGCATCAGCGATTTTAATCAGCTTAATAAAGATTTTAAAGCATATTTGGAAGAGGTCGGCATACTTCAGGAACACGAAGCTCAAAAAAGAAAAATTAATGAAAAATATAAAATTGATATAGAAGAAATATTTTTTTTATTCCTTGAAAAAGAAATTGCATTGGTCTATACCGATGTCAATAATAAAGATATTGACGAAAGCGTATATGTTGTATTTCGGACAAAAAGCAGGAGCATTGCAGAAGAAAAACTTAATAATTTTTTAACAAATTATTCATCAAAAGAAAATATGAAATTATCAGATTATATTGATGAATATAAGGTTGATGAAGAAACAACATTTCCGATATACACTATGCCGGTAAAATATTTGGCAGGAATGCTTTTTGGAAATATTTTTATCAAAGCCGAAACAAACTTTTTTACTTTTTACGATAATTTTTTGATTTTTGGAAATTCAAAAAAATCCTTATCGAAATACTTACATAATATTGTTTTACAAAAGACATTAAAAAGCGATATCATTTATTCACAATTCAGTGAAAATCTATCAAGTAAAACAAATTTTTATTTTTATTCCAATATTGCACAATCGCCCGGGTTGTTTGGGGCTTACCTGAATGATGAGCTCCGAGATGCATTAGATAAAAATATCAATATTATTCATAAATTTCAGGGATTCGCTGTTCAATTCAGCGTCGAAAATGAAATGATTTATAACAATATTTTTCTCAGCTATAATCCTGTTTTCAAGCAAAAACCGCATACTATATGGGAAAGCCGGCTTGATACTTTAGCCAATATTAAACCACGGCTTGTAATAAACCACAATACTCAGGAAAAAGAGATATTTACTCAAGACATTAATAATAATATTTATCTGATAAATCCCTCAGGCAGAATTTTATGGAAAATTCATCTCGATGAGCCGATTATCAGCGAAGTATTCCAAATTGATTATTATAAAAACAATAAATTACAATTATTATTTAATACAAAATCGAAGATTCATCTTATTGACAGGAATGGCAATTATGTCGAAAGATATCCAATATTGCTCAGGTCGCCTGCCACTAACGGAATAACGGTATTCGATTATGAAAATAATAAGGACTACCGGCTATTTGTTGCTGGCCGTGACAGAAAAATATATGTATATACTAAAGAAGGAAATATTCTTAGCGGTTGGGAATTTGATAAAAGTGAAAGTTACATTCGTTCCGAAATTCAACATATCAGAATATCAGATAAAGATTATATCGTTTTTGCCGATAGCTTGAAAATATATATTCTCGACAGGAAAGGAAGCCAAAGGATAAAATTACATAAAAATATCGCTAAATCCATACAAAATAATATTTATCTTGAGGAAAAAACATCCAAAACTGAATATCGTTTTGTTACAACTGATACTTCAGGAATAATTCAATATATTTATCTTGACGGGAAT
>JACQWN010000046.1 GCA_016209245.1 Bacteroidia bacterium | reverse complement strand
GATAGCATAAGCAGGTTTATTAACGCCTTTATGGCCAAATTTCAGAGCGGGTCCAAACCCGATCCCGCCGACATTAGATTTGACTTCAAACGCTTGGGAAAAAGAATCGCTTATTGTACCTGTGAACAGAAATATTACAGCAAAATAAAATATTAGCTTTTTCCGGAACATAGATAATTATTAATTAAAACGATATATAATACCTATTGTTGTCAATGAAAGGTCGAAGCCGGCTTCGACAAAAGCTGCCCATTTATCATTGAAGCTGTATGATGCACCGACAAATATACTGATATAAGGATAAGCCCGGCTGTTTGGAGGGTCATAAAAGGATACTTTGTCACCGGTATAAGAATCTATAGCAAACTCATATCTGAACCCTAATGAAGCGCCTCCATAAACATTTAATTGCTCAATGCCGTATTGGCGGAAGTTATAATGCCATGCACTTCGTAAACCAAAAATATTCTGATAATAATACCAAGTATATGACATCCGTCTGATTCCAAAATATGTTAATTCTTCATATTTTCCCGATTCACTCTGAGTTGAAAAACCGAAGATGCCCCCTATAGAAACAACTCCCGGTTGAATTTCAAAAATTTCTTTTTCGCAAGTCAGCCGGACTGCCGGCTTTAATCCGAAATGCTCGACATCGGCATAATTTAATGCCGTGCCTACTCCTGCCGAGCCGATTATATCATTCTTATCCAGACCTTGAGCGACTATACAGCTTGAAATTATAGTCATAAATACTATATTAGCCAAAAATATTTTATTATTCATAATAATTCAGATTAAAATGTCAAAAGTAATTACTAATCTGCATTATTCACAAATCTAGTGAAATATTTTATTTAAAATTTATGGTTACTATTTAGGTCAATATAATTTCATACGGATTATCCCATCGAAGTACGAATTTTTTACGAATATACGAATTACGAATTTACAGATTGATAAATATTTACAATCTGATTGAACATCACATTATGTTTATCGTTCGTAATTCGCAAGTTCGTAGTTTTTTTCGTACTTCGGTGGGATAATAACGTCCATACCTAAATAAATACAATTTATGAATTTTTAGAATAAAATATATGACTAATGCGGGATAAAAACGGGCTAAATTAGGCAGTATATTATTTATCCCAATTCAGGCAACTAAAGTATGAATAAATCTGTCTATATTGTATTGATAAATATTTTTATGTTACGACTTAACTTTCTTTTCCTGCTATGTTTCCTCCGGTTTATTGTCGCAGCTCATACTTATACAGGTCATGATGCCGATAAAAGAATAAAAGGAAGCGATTTTATAATTACTGATGATAACGATATTGTAAAATATGTACGGTTATCAAAAAATTATAATGTTGAAGAAAAAAACCATAAAGCATGGTTGGTTCAGATATTAAACCTGCCCAGGAATTTTGAATTGCAGCTGAAACGGACAGAAACAGACAAAATCGGGTTTACTCATTACCGGTACGTTCTTTTTTATAATGAATTTCCAGTTGAATGTGCTGTTTATTATGTCCATATCAGCGCTCAACAGGTTATTTCGGCTAACGGTGAGCTCTTTCCGGCAGGCAGTATTTCCATTAATATTCATATTCCTGAAACCGCAGCTTTTAATTATGCAAAAGAGCATATCAGCGCTGAACATTACTTATGGGAAAAAAGGGGAATAAATAATCGTCCGTATCCTGAAATGGTAATTGTGTATAAGGAAGGACAGTACAGATTAAGCTATAAATATGATATATACGCAATAAAGCCGTTATCAAGGAATTATATTTACATTGATGCTGAAACGGGTAAAATTATTAAGGTTGCAAACCGAATTCATTATTCTGATACGCCGGGAATAGCAGAAACAATGTACCAAGGAACCAAAGATATAATAGCCGACAGTTATTCGGGTTATTACCGGTTAAGGGAATCGGGCAGGGGAGGAGGTATTCAAACTTACGACCTTAACAATGACATTGATTATTACTATGCTGTTGATTTTACCGATACCGATAACTACTGGAATACTACTGCAAATTTTGATAATGCCGCTTATGATGCACACTTTGGCACTGAAATGACATACGATTATTATTACAACAATTTTGCACGTAATTCGTATGATAATGCCGGTGCGCCGTTGCTAAGCTACGTTCATTATGATTATGGTTTTGTCAATGCTTTCTGGGACGGTACATGTATGACTTATGGCGACGGCGATGACTCTTTAACCACACCGTTTACAAGCATAGAAATTGTCGCACATGAAATTACACATGGTGTAACTGAATATTCTGCAAATCTTGAGTATGCGTATGAATCGGGAGCGCTTAATGAATCATTCAGCGATATTTTTGGTATATGCGTTGATTTTTATACAAATGCCGGAACTGCAAATTTTTTGATGGGAGAGCTTATTCATACTGATGGCACTCCGTTCAGAAATATGTCGAACCCGAATGAATGCCAGAATCCGGATACATATTTGGGCGATTTCTGGGATCCAGCCGAGGAGGTGCATTGCAACAGCGGGGTAATGAATTTTTGGTTCTACCTGCTTTGCAGCGGTGGCAGCGGTGTAAACGATAACGGAGATAATTATAATGTTACTGCAATCGGTATTAATGCAGCAGCTCAAATTGCTTACAGAACCCTGACTGTTTATCTGACACCTTACTCGCAATATTCCGATGCAAGGATATACTCGATACAAGCAGCCATTGACCTGTTCGGCGAGTGTTCAGATGAAGCTATCAATGTCACCAATGCATGGTACGCAGTTGGTGTAGGCGGTCTCTTTAACAATGCAGTAATTGCTCAATTCAGCGCATCGCAGACATTCGCCTGCCAGCTACCCGCCAACATTATTTTTACAAATCAATGCCTGAACGGCACTTCATTTTATTGGGACTTTGGCGATGGCTCGACAAGCACAGTTGGAAATCCCGCTCATACTTATTCTTCGGTTGGTAATTATACCGTATCGCTCATTGCTAACGGCAGTGCTTTATGCGGAAATACCGATACTATTATAAAATCCGGATATATCACAGTAACAAATACCGGTGGGCCAATAGCTGCATCATGCACCCCTGAAGCTCCAATATCAGCAAATGGTATAGGAATATATAATGTATCATTTAACACTATTAATAATTCTTCCGGAGACGGAGCCGAAGGATACCAAGATTTTACATGCAGCAATGTTACAACAGTTATGGAAGGCAAAAAATATTATATATCGGTTACTACCGGACCGTCTCAGTATGAAGATGTGTTTGCATGGATTGACCTTAATAATGACGGTTTATTTAATAACCAGAATGAATTTGTATTCTTTTCTGATAATAAGCTTGTAAATCATTCCGATTCGATAATTATCCCTAATACAAATATCTATGATTCCCTTTTACGGATGAGAATAGCTTCCGATTTCGCCAGTAATCCCATAGACAGCGCATGTACCTCTCCTTCATACGGACAGTATGAAGATTATTCAGTCGTTCTGCTTGAAAATATTTCTCCACCTGCAGCGAATTTTACATCCGACAAGCAAATCGCTAACATAAACGAACCGGTTCATTTTTCCGACCAGACGCTTAATTTGCCCGATGCATGGTTATGGTTGTTCCCCGGAGGAACGCCATCATCATCAACCGGACAAAATCCAACCATTATTTATGCAAATACAGGGGTATATGATGTTTCTCTTATCGTTTCAAATATATATGGAGCCGATACATTAACCATCACGGGTTATCTTCATATTACAAATACCTATTTTATGTGTCAATCGTCCGGCTCATCTGAAACAGCCGGTTTACTATACGATTCAGGAGGCCCCACAGGAGATTATATGAATAATGAATATTGTCAGTTTCTGATTGATATAAATTGTGCTATGGCGATAACTTTATCTTTTTCAGAATTTGAAACCGAGTCCGGATTTGATTATTTTACTGTTTATGATGGAACAAGCACTGCGGGGCAGCTATTATTAAATATTTCCGGTTATAGTATTCCTGCACCTGTAACTTCCACTTCGGGCGCTATGTTCATTGAGTTTTCAACTGATGGTTTTGTGACCGGCCAAGGATTTATCGCCTCATGGCTCGCTCAAATACCCTCGCCGGTTCCTGTTGTTGCAGAATTTACTATATCAGATTCAAATCCGCCATTCGGCACCGACATAACTTTCACCGATTTATCTAGTAATGACCCTATTTCATGGTTTTGGAATTTTGGCGACGGAAATACATCAACCGTTCAAAATCCTGTACATGCTTACTATACACCGGAAACATTCAATGTTACTTTAATCGTTCAAAATTGTTATGGGGCTGATACTGTCTCACATTCCCTTACCGTCCAGGAAGCGCCTTCAATTTCGGTAGAGCCATACTCGTATAATATTACATTAAATATACGTATTTATCCTAATCCGAATCATGGAAAATTTATGATTCAATTCAATGGGTTCAATAATGAAACTGTCGGAATCCTTCTGACCGATCTTTTAGGACAAGTCATATATTCTGAAAAGTTCACAGTAATTTCGGAAACCGGCAGATCTGATTTGACCCGATTCGATATTGACATATCTCGATATTCGCCAGGCGTCTATCTGTTATTAATCCGAAGCATGGACGGTAAAATTATCAGAGAAGCAATTATCAGGAAATGAGTTAGCTTGCATTATTCATAGCGCCCCGCATGGCGGGGCAAACAAATAAAGCCACAAACTTCTTCTGCCCAAACTGACTACATCTGCACAAGGCGGATTATACAGTTTGATGTGAAATATAGTATTATCTGATTTCCGTATTCTTATTTTAGCCCGATTTAATTTATAATAATATGGTCTTTAGCAGCATAGTATTTATCCTCTATTTTCTTCCCATATTTATTTTTACATACTATATAGTTGATAAGAAGTTTAAAAATATTGTAATCCTTTTATTCAGCATTTTCTTTTATAGCTGGGGAGCCCCGCGATTCATCTTTGTCATTCTTGGCACGACATTTCTCGATTTTCATTTAGTGCAGTTGATGTCGAAAACAAAGAAAAATTTGCACAGGATTTTAATGCTTACTTTATCAGTATCAATCAATTTAGGACTATTATTCTATTTTAAATACTCTAATTTTTTTATCGAGAACATAAATACTTTTCTATCAATTTTTGGAATTAATGGTGTACATTGGACTAAATTGATTCTACCTATCGGAATCTCTTTTTATACTTTTGAGACAATTACCTATGTTGTTGATGTATATCGCCGTGTACATAAACCACTAGTCAATTTTTGGGACTATCAGCTCTATATTATCCTATATCCAAAGCTCATTGCCGGTCCTATTATTCGGTATCACCAACTGGCCGATCAGATAACCGACAGAAGCAAGAACGAAAATATAGATAGTATATTGACAGGTTTTTACCGGTTTATAATCGGACTTTCTAAAAAAGTTCTTATCGCTAATCAACTGGGCTTGCAGGCTGACGCAATCTTCAGTATGAACTATTTGACCATAGATACTTATACTGCATGGATAGGAATTTTATCATATACTTTTCAGATATATTTTGATTTTTGCGGATATTCCGACATGGCTATCGGATTAGGTAAAATGATTGGATTCAGATTCCCTGAAAATTTCAATAATCCATATATTTCACAAAGTATTACTGAATTCTGGCGTCGCTGGCATATTTCACTCGGAAACTGGATGCGTAATTACCTTTACATCCCTCTGGGGGGAAATAAAGTTAATACAAAATCCCGATTGTATTTTAACTTGTGGTTCGTGTTTCTTGCCTCTGGTTTATGGCACGGGGCTTCATGGAGCTTTGTATTATGGGGTGCATATCATGGTATTTTTTTAGTCCTCGAAAGAGCCTTTCTTCTGAAACTTTATGCCAGGATTGGAAAAATCCCATGTATAATCATCACATTTTTTATTGTCATAATCGGTTGGATATTCTTTCGTATTGAAAATCTAAACGATGCTTTGATTTTTCTGCAAAGAATGTTCGCATTTGATTTCATCAATGTCCGGGTATTTGATACCGAATTTTATACATTTTTTATATTAGCGGTTTTATTTTCATTCATGGCATCCATAAAATGGGGGCAAGTATTACAGGATAAGTTTTATTTCGATGCTTATTCCTTACCACGCCATTTCGCTATTTCAGCTTTATCTATAGTATTATTGATATTATCTGTAAGTTCTATAACAGCATTTGGTTTTAATCCTTTTATTTATTTCAGATTCTGATTATGAGTAATACTAGTAAAATATACTTGAGACTCCTGTCGGTTTGTTTGTTTTGCATACTTACTTTACCTTATCTACAGAAAACTTTTAATTTGATAGAATTAAAACCATTAAAAGGAGACATTTCTTTGACTGAAGATACAATTTTTTCTTTAAGAGGGTGGTTTTCCGGGAAATATCAAGAAAAAAAAGAAAAATATCTTAACGAATCATTTGGTTTCAGAAGCACTATGGTTAGATTGAACAATCAAATTGCATTTAGTTTTTTTAACAAAGCTAAAGCCAATGGAGTAATAATTGGCAGAAGAACTAGGTTTGTGCTATATTGATTTTAATAGATACTTTTTGGAGAATAAGGAAAAATCAAAATATCCTTTATATCCCAAATATGGAATTCATTGGAGTTTTTACAGTTTGGGCATTGTTGCTGACTCTATTCTAACATATATCGAAAAACTCCGTCAGATAGATATGCCAAATTACTTCTGGACTAAAGTCACCATGAATGAACCCATTGGTGATGATTATGATATTGCAGATGGAATGAATCTTTTATTCAGATTGACCGGTGATGAATTGGCATATCCTGATTTACAGATGGAGTCAGATTCAGGCAAAGCAAAACCTTCTGTGATAATTATTGCTGACAGTTATTATTGGGGTATGTTTAATTATGGAATATCAAATGCTTTTTCTGATAGTCATTTTTGGTACTATAACAACATGGTCTATCCCGACAGTTATTTGAATCCCGTAGAGGTAAGTCAGCTTAATTTGAAAAACGAAATCGAGAAACATGATGTCTTTATTATTATGGCTACAGAAGCTACATTACCATACCTGGGCTGGGGTTTTATTGAGAATGTCTATGAATTATTCAGACAAGGAACTAGTAAACCTCTGCATAACGCTGAATTCGGCGAAAAAATAAAAAATATAATTAACTATATTAAAACTGATACAAAGTGGATGGAACAAATTGCAAAGAAAGCTGTTATTAATAAAATAAGTATTGATTCAATGTTAACACTCGATGCAATTTGGCTAATTCAACAGGAAAATAATTAACAATGACTTGTTTATAAAAATCTAATATTCAAATAATAACATAATAATATATAAGTATTTTTGCAAAGATTATTTTTAATAATTATTTTCAAATGCAACTTTTTTGCAAATAATAACATCTATATCTAATAAATCTGAATCTTTTTTGACGAATGACAAGAAAACTTAAATATTTTTTATTTGGGATTATTAATTATATATTTTTTACTTTTTGTATATATATTCCAACCTCATCAGGGCAGCTATTGATTACTGAATTGATCAGCATGAAGTCTTCGACGAATACTGACTGGTGGTGGCATGATTTTTTCGATTGGTTCGAAATTTATAATGCCGGAGCGGAACCAATAGATCTTACCGGCTATTTTGTTACTGATGATTTACAAAAGCCAGCAAAATTCCGGTTACAAAATACTATGATTCCAGCCAACGGGTTTGTAGTTTTATGGGCTGATGATCATGACAATTGGGAACATACGAATTTCAAGCTGAACAACGATGGAGAAATACTTGCACTCTTTTCTCCCGATACCGTCCTTATTGATTATGTACATTTTGGAACGATATTACCTGATATTTCTTATGGAAGAAAGCCCGATGGCTGCTCAAATTGGGGTTACTTTGGCACACCTACGCCTTTTCAAAGTAATTCTACAGAGGCATGCCAGAACCAAGATAGGGCAAATCCTCCTGTTTTTTCACTTCCAAACGGGTTTTATTCCGGTAATCAACAATTAGTATTGAGTTCAGGTTCACAGTCGGCAGAAATAAGATTTACACTTGATGGTTCGATCCCAACGCTAACATCAACTCTTTATTCCAAACCGCTATTAATTGAAGGAACTTCAATATTAAGAGCCAGAGCATTTGAATCAGAAAAATTACCAAGTGAAATTATAACAAATACTTATTTCTGCAACATCAACACTGCATTAGATATTATATCAATAGTGACCCCGCCGGTTTATCTTTGGGATTCCCTGACAGGAATATATGCCAATAGTATAACAGATAGAGAAATTCCATGCAATATAGAATATTTTGATACATCAGGAATATCAACATTTAACCAGAATATTGGGTTACAGATTTGTGGTCAAGTTGCCTCAAAGCTTCCTCAAAAAAGCATAAACATTTATGCACGTAATAAATATGGACAAAATAATATAAATTATAAATTTTTTGAAAACAGGAAAAATGAACACTTCCAATCAATTATATTACGTAATGGTGGTTTCCCTGAAAACAGCAGCACGATGTTCAGAGAAGCTATGATGGAAAATATTGTAGTAGGGAAAATAGATTTGGAATATTCGGAATATCATCCAGTTATCTTATATATTAATGGTAATTACTGGGGAATTTATAATTTAAGAGAAAAGCAGGATGAAAATTACCTTGCCGCAAATGAGGGAGTTGATCCAAATAATGTTGATTTTTTAGAAGCTTATTGGTTAGATATTATTGCCGGCGACCGCTCTCATTATGAATCTTTGTTATCATATATGGCACAATGTGATATTAATTCGGAAACAAGCATGAATTATATCAAAGAACAAATTGATTATGATAATTTTATTAATTATCAGATTACAAATATATATTATGCAAATACCGACTGGCCCGGTGGTAATATTAGATATTGGATACCAAGAACGATTAATGGAAAATGGAGATGGGTGCTGTGGGATGTGGAATTTGGTTTTGGCCTTGAATCCGATTATAATCATAATACTCTTGAATTTGCTACTGCCACCAACAGTCAGTTATGGTCAAATCCGCCTGAAGCGACCTGGTTTTTTAGAAAAATGCTCGAGAATGAAGAATTTAAAAATATTTTTATTCAGCGTCTTGCATTTTATTTGAATACAGTTTTTGAACCTGACAGAATAATAAATATTATTGATAGTTTCAGAGTCTGGGGTACGCCTTATTGCGGAATAAGCTCAATGCCTTATTGGGAAAACGAGATAGAAATAATGAGAGAATTCGCCCGTAAAAGGCCATCATATATGTGCAAGTATATTATGGAAGAATATAATATTCCCGATACGGTACAATTAAATATAATATCTTCGAATGGAAAAATAAAATTAGCCGGTTGTCAAATTTCTTCAAACAACTTTACGGGAAAGTTCTTCACCGGTATTCCTATCGGGCTCGAAGCGATACCGGATATCGGTTATCAATTTGCCGGCTGGACCGGATATGTTAATTCTCAATCGTCACAAATCTCTATTGCTATTAATTCCGATACTTTTCTTGTTGCAAATTTTATTCCTTCTTCATTTTATGCCATACCTTCTAATATTGATTCTTCATTAATTCTTTCAAATATCAATTATCCATATTTCAGCACCGGTGATATTATCATTGATTCAAATGTGACATTAACGATTGAACCCGGTGTTGAAATTTTAATGGCCGAAAACGCTTGTTTTATTGTTCACGGGCAGTTGATTCTTGATGGAGAATCGAATAATCATATCCGTATTCATGCTAATAATATTTCAGGGATTTCTAATTGGGGAGCCATTTGTGTTGATAATGCAACTAATACGACTATTATACGCCATGCACAACTTGAAGATTGTACTTATGGTCATGAACTGCCTAAATTTAAAGCTGCTGTTTCAGGATATAATTCAAATATTACGTTGTACAATGTAAGCATTAAAGACGCCGATCAGCCGTTTTTCTCTCAATACGGCGATTACATTAAGATAAAAAACTGTACATTACGTTCCGATGCCGTTTGTGACCTTATAAATATCAAATATGCCGGTTTTGCACTTGTCCAAGGTTGCGACCTGAAAGGGAATGATAAAATTGATACAGATGGCATTGATTATGACCAAATTAATAATGGAATTATCAGAAATAATACTATTTATGGCTTTCTCGCTTTTAATGATGATGGTATTGATATTGGTGAAAGCGCACAAAATTTAATTATTGAAAATAATATTATATACAATTGCTTTGATAAAGGAATTTCAATAGGACAAGCTTCAAATGCAAATATAAAAAAGAATATTTTTTATAATTGTCATTTTGGTATAGGCATAAAAGATAGTCTTTCTTTTGCCGAGATTGACAGAAATACATTTTACAGCAATGATTATGCAATTGCCTGTTTTGAAAAAGCTCAAGGGGATGGTGGCGGACATGCATCGGTAGTAAATACTATTTTCTCAAATTGTAAATCCGGTAATTTCTTCTCCGATAGCTTATCTGATATCAGAATCACTTATTCTTTATCTGATAAATGGCTGTTATCAGGCCAGGGAAATATCTTTACCGATCCATTATTTGTTGATACGGCTATTTATAATTTTGAGCTTCAACCCGGTTCACCATGTATTGATGCCGGCGACCCGGCAAGCCCGCTCGATGAAGACAATACCAGGGCTGATATAGGCGCTAAATTCACCTTTAATCCCCCTGATTCCGCTATGAGCATCATTATTAATGAAATTAACTATCATTCCGCACCCGATGCCGATGCCGGCGATTGGATAGAATTCTATAATAATAGTAATGAAACAATTAATATGTCAGGCTGGCTATTCAAAGATAATTGCGAAACACATTCTTATTTTTTCCCGCAAGGATTGACTCTTGAACCCGGCGAGCTCGTTGTCGTTGTAAATGATAATAACAAATTTCAATATGTATATCCGAATGTTTATAACTATTTATCAGGGCTTGAATTTGGATTTGATAACGGTGGTGAACCTTTACGGCTTTTTGACGGCTGTATGAACCTGCTCGATATTGTCAATTATGATGATACACTACCATGGCCGGAAACCCCCGATGGATTCGGCTCAACCTTAGAATTGATTGATCCTTCTTATGATAATAATAAAGCCGAAAGCTGGAGAGCAAACCTTCTGCTTTACGGCACACCCGGCACACACAACGGACTTGTCAATGTCGAAAATATAGAATATTCAAAATCAAACAACATTCTTATTTATCCTAATCCGTCACAAGATCTTTTAAATCTTTATCTGAAAAATCAAGATTATTTCAATCTTAAAGTTAATATTAGTGATATTTATGGCAGAAATGTATTTTCAAAAAACTTTACTTCTAACATAAATCAACCGATTATTATTAATATGACTGCATATTCGGCAGGAATATATATCTTAAGAGCTGATTTTGACCAAAGCAGTGAATATATTAAAATTCTTCTTGAAAAATAATTTATATTTTTGGCATTTTTCAATTTCCCCAAAAGTAGTTAACACTTTTTCAAGTTGGTAAGAGATGACATCTTTATGTTTCAAAATGATTGGCAGTATAATCTGCATGTTATCAGCTAATTAGCAAAAAGATGTCATCTCTTTGGTTGAAAAATTTTTTTCAAATGTAAACCGGCAAATGAAAAATGCCATATTTTTGCAGTATAACTCATAGTGAATAGTTATAAATTCTTTTACAATGAAAAAAATACTATTTGGATTGACAGTTTTTTTACTATTCTATTATATAGGCGATTGTCAGACTGACTCAATAAGAAATATTATTTTTCTCGGGCATACCTATAAATGGTATTCTGATAACAAAATAGACGACCGGATTGCCTATCTCAACTATTTGCAATATGATGAAATCTGGCTTGGGGGAGATATATGTCCAAGCACATCTGAGAATATTGATCAGTTATTATATGTTGACAGTATTTTAAACATATCCCGCCCTACAACGTTTTGGGCGCTCGGTAACCATGATATTGTAATTGGGCATATTGAGTTGATTGAACAGGTCACACAAAGACCATCATATTATGCTTTTTTTAGAAACGGGCTTACAATGTTGATATTAAACTCAAACATCATCTCTCCTTACTTCCCGGAGCAGGATGGAGATTGTGAAAAACTTCAGGACCAATACGACTTAATCAGGTCGGTCACCGATACAATTACCGTTTCATCACATTTGATAATAATTGCCGGGCATTTGGTTTGGGGCGCTATCCATGGTTCATGGGAACCATATTCCAATTTGTATATGGGCGATTACAATTTTTTATGTAGTGAAAATTCTACTTTTATGGATACTATTTATCCTTTGCTTCTCGATGTAAAACATAGGGATATTGATGTCATCTGTCTGAGCGGCGATTTGGGTCAAAAGGCAAAAGAATATGAATATGTATCGGAAGACAGTATTATTTTTCTTGCCTCAGGTATTAACAACAGCTATGGAACCGAGCCTGATACCAACTGTTCTTATGTTACAAACTTTGACCCTGATAAAATATTGATTTTGACTTATTATATTAATACTCAGAAAATCATATGGAAATTTCACGACCTGGATTCGCTTTATAATTCTTCATATGGAATTTTTAATAAAATCAATGACAATGAAACATTTGTTCATGTTTTCCCGAATCCGAACAATGGAATATTCAATTTATCCATTAATGGTACAGGACAAGAGACAGAAATAAAACTATTTGATATCTTCGGAATAACCATATATAAAGAGCCGGTAAAAGAAACGCCGGTTATAATACGAGGGCTTGATATCAGCTATTTCCCAAGTGGCATTTATATTTTAACCATATCTTCAAAAAGAATTACACGTGCTATTAAAGTAATACGGCGGTAAAAATATACTTCTTAAGTTAGCACTTATGGGCTTTAGCCCACCTTCTGACTTTTTCAGCAAACTCTAAATAGTAACAAAAAATAATAAAAACAATATTCCAATCAATATCCTATACCATCCAAAGTAAGCAAATCCGTATTTCTCCACCAATACTAAAAAAATCTTCACGGCAATCCATGCTGAAATAAAAGCGGTGATGAGCCCTGTGAGTAAAAGAGTAACTTCATGCTTATTAAACTCTAATGGTGTTTTAATCAAATCATACCCTGTTGCAGCAATCATAGTCGGTACGGCAAGAAGAAATGAAAATTCAGTCGCCTGCTTTTTATTAAGTCCGTTAAAAATTCCGCCTACAATGGTTGCTCCTGCTCTCGATACACCAGGTATCATTGAGACACATTGTATAAGTCCGATAAAAAAAGCATGTCTTACAGAAATATTTCCTATTTCTTTATATTTTGAAATCTGGCTGACCGCCTTTTTGTTGATTAAAATCAAAATTATTCCACCAATTATCAACGAAATTGAAACAATTAATGAGTTGAACAAATATTCCTTTATAAAATTATATGCAAGAAATCCAACAAGCGCCGTTGGTACAAATGCAATAAACAACTTTATATATATATCAAAACTTTTTAAAAAATGCTTTGAATACATTAATACAATTGCCATTATTGCCCCAAGCTGTATTGAAATTTCAAAAGTTTTTAAAAAAGCGTTATTCTCAATTCCCAATAACGACGAAGTCAATATCATGTGACCGGTTGATGATACGGGAAGGAATTCAGTAAGCCCTTCGACTATTGCGATAATGATTGCTTCAATTATTGTCATATTTAGTTTAAAATTATTTTTGCAAATCTGATTTCTTTGGGTATAAAAAACTATATTATACATCAAACGGGATAAAATTCCGCATTTTACAATCGGTTTATTTATAGCAATTATTCCACCGAAGTACGAACAAAATACGAACATACGAAGTACGAATTCGTAGTTCGTAACTTCGTAACAAATTCGTACTTCGATGGAATAATAAATTGCGGAAATTTACCCCGCGTACAGTATAACAAAAATTTTAACAAAGGAAATGAATTTTATTTTAACCTGAATAATTCACAAATTTTTAATTTGAATATATCAATA
>JACQWN010000602.1 GCA_016209245.1 Bacteroidia bacterium | reverse complement strand
TATATCCCAAGAGAGCTAAGACAAATGCTACTGCTTTAAGATATTTGGGCAGTGTGTCAGGCAATCAAGGCGATTATCCCAAGGCAATTGAATATTACGAAAAATCACTGAAAATAAAAGAAGAAATCGGAGATAAAACAAATTTGGCAAAGGATTATCCGATGGCTGCCAAAGTATATATTCACCTGAATATGCCGGAAAAAGCAATACCTTTGTTTTTAAAATCACAGGAAATAACATTATACTTGTTTAAAGACAATTTCTCTATACTTAGTGAAAAAGAAAAAGAACTGTATCTGAATGAAACCAAAAGTGTTTTCAACGATCTTCATTCTTTCAATATTCACTATAGCGAGCAATACGACAGTTTACCCGGTATTTGCTACAACAACGAATTAATACTTAAAGGACTTTTACTGAAAAGTACCCGTTCCATGCTTGATGCAGTTTATAAAAGTTCTGACCCGGAGCTTAAAAACACTTATTTTTACCTGAAACAATTACGTAATCAAATCTCCGAATTGCAAGGAGCAGATATTGAAGACAGAGAACAAAAAATTGCAGAATTGGAAAAACAGGCAAACGAGCAGGAACGAAACCTGGTTAGGTTATCATCAGAATTTGCCGATATACAAAAGCTGTTTGATTACAAATGGGAAGATGTGCAAAGAGCATTGAAACCAGGGGATGCTGCTATTGAATTTGTGAGTTTTGCCGATGAATTATCTGTCAGCAATTCCGACAATGAGATTGCATCGGCTTCGCGTCGCAATGACGAAGAGAAGCCGCCTCGCACAAATAGTCATGCATTGTATCAATTAATCTGGCAACCGCTTGAACGGGCTCTTGAAGGAATAAACACGGTTTATTATGCACCTGTAAGAGTATTGAACAAAATTTCGTTCTTTGTATTATCAAACGAGTCAGGAAAATTCAGAACATCAGACGCTGTCAGGAGCTTCGCACGCTGACAGGTCTTGTACTGACAGCCTGCGGCTGTCTCCTGGTAATCTCTATCCAGCTATCCTCCACATCGCCACCCATGGCTTTTTCTACCCTGACCCGGAAGAAAAACAGAAAAAGGACACTGTACAACAGGAAATTTCAGAGACTATGCTTGCTTTTCGTGGCGGTACAACCGGCTTCGGCTTATGGCAGTTTGTAAAAAATAAAAATCCCCTAACTAAATTACATAGTTATTAACTAAAAAGGCATTTTAGGAATAATTCCATAGCTATTTTGTATTTTTGTCAGTCAAAGATATGAAATTCTACGCGATTTTATTTTGCGACAGGTGGTCTGTAACTATATGATTTTCAAGGATAGGTCAGGTGGTCTGAAATTATCCGTTAGAACAAGCATGCCGCAGAGCGGCTCAAATTCAATTATGCAGAAAATTGACAGGTATGGCAACGCAAACACCCACAGGCAAATTCATTGTTGTAGAAGTTGGAGAAGCGACATGATAATATTTCTGACATATTACGTAAAAATGTCCAAAATTAAACGTATCTTTGACCTCTCCTGGAGAGGTCTGAAATTATACATGAAACTGTATAAAGTAGGGAGTTGGTAGTAGTAGTATGCAGGACTACCTCCTGCCAACTGCCTCCTGCCAACTACCCATGAAGCTCAGTATTTATTACCGAATAACCTTCACAAATTTCAATAGCTGCCATAATTACACCAACTAAAACCCCTATCATTCCTGCAAGAAAACTTCCAAGACTAACATAATCAGTATATGGAATGTACATTATAAACTGTATGCCGATAAAAAAAGATGACAAAATAAAAAAACCGACAGCAACCGTATAAGCAATAATAGCATCTCTGATAATTTTAATACGGACCGATAATTTTTTAATTTGGATTATAATATTATCTAACCGCTTTTGTTCATCAGCTGTCCGTTCATCGTGCTTTGTGCCGGTTGTAAGTTTTCGTTTCTCTTCATCGAGCATCCGAACACGGTTAACAACCTGGAAATACCGGTTATTCATGCTAAGCAGCAGCAAACCACATGCTGAAATCATTATCCCGGGGCTTAGCATTGCCTGAATAAGATTAACTATTGATAACTCCATATTGATGAAAAATTTTAATACTTTGTAACTATTTAGTACCTTATTTCTAAATTCATCATTTTTTGTTGTAAATGTACCCTGGAGTATTCACAAGTCAGGTTAGAAGATATTTCAATAGCCCCGTCCTTCAGGGCGGGGTTGAGGAAAAATGCCGTTGGCCTCCCCCCTGCGAAATTTTGAAAATTTTAAAATTTTCAAAATTTCGCAGAGAAAGGTCGGAGAAAGTTATTTTTTTAGTGTCCCCGCCCTGAAGGACGGGGTTAGTCATATATTTATTTCCAAATTTATGAATAATGCAGGTTAAAAATAATAAAACAGATATTCAAAATAATGAAAACAGCAGATAAATGGAACGGCCAGTCTAAAGCAAGGGCAAAAGGAATCAAAATATTCATGGTTCTAATAAAACGATTTGGTATTATTCCCGCTTACATTCTGCTTTCTTTTGTCGCTTTAAAATATATTTTTAACAGGGATCTGAGAAAACAATTGACAACTTTTAGAAATAAACTATCAAAAAAAACTACCATTTGGCAAATTTACCGTCATATTTTTTCTCTCGGTACTTGTATGATAGACAGATTTATTGTCCGTATAAAAAAAAAATCACCATTCATGTTTACCTGCACAGGCGAAGAACATATAATCAATGCACTTTCAGAAAAAAAGGGATTAATACTGCTATCCGCCCATATCGGCAATCAGGAAATTGGAGGAGATATTCTCTTTGAACATATTAAAACGCGAATAAATTTCCTTCAGTTCGATAATGAAAAGGTAGAAATTAAAAATGTTATTCATCAATTTACACATGAAAGAGCGATAAATGTAATACCAACCAATTCAGAACCAATAGATATTATGTTAAATGTAAAAAAAGCGTTGGAAAACAATGAAATTGTGTGCATGCTAGGCGACAGGGTGATGGGGGATGAAAGTCATATTAAATTAAATTTTCTTGGAAAACAAGCCAGATTTCCTACTTATCCTTTTGAAGTTGCTGCATTGACAGGCGCTCCTATTATTATCGCCACTACATTAAAAACGGGTTTGTACAGTTACATTCAAAAAGCATATCGTTATTTACCATTCAATAATATTACACGCCCGAACAGAAAGCAATATATCAGAGAGACGATGAAAAAATATGTAACAATACTCGAAGATATCGTGCATGAGCATCCATATCAATGGTTTAATTTTTATGATTTTTGGGATGAGCTATAATTATACTATCTGATAACAGTAACCGACCCGACATAAGTGTGTTCATTGCCGTTGACATCTTTTAATTTGCAATACCATGTATATACGCCGACAGGAACCATTTTCCCATTATTAAAATACTGTCCGTTCCATCGGTTATCATCTATCTTATTATTGCCATAAAATTGTTCTGTGCTGAAGATGATTTGTCCCCATCTGTCATAAATCCATAGCTTATAACAGCCATCACATTCTGCTATGCCTGTAGCTTCTGGCGTCCAATAAGCATTTTCTTCTTCTACATCCCATTTTGGTACAAATGCTGTGGGTACATAAAATGTATGTACTTCTTTTATAACAACCGGCTTTGAAATCGAATCGTAACATCCATGCTCGGAAAAAACATCAAGATGTACAATATAAGTACCGGCGCCATGATATTCATGTTCAGGATTCTGATACATTGAATTGTCGGAATCGCCGAAATCCCAGTACCAGCTTTCTGCGCCGGTTGATAAATCATAAAATTCAATTGTCGGATGGAATGCATCGGCTGATTGCGGATAAAACATGAAATCGGCTTCAGGTGCCGGATAAACCGTTATTAAATCCTCGGCTTCATAAGTCCTTGAACATCCATAAGCGGAAGCTACCGTTAATGTAATATCATATACCCCGTCATTATTATACACATGAACAGGGTTACTTTCAACCGAAGTATTCATATCGGGACTCGAATAATCGCCAAAGTTCCAGTACCAGCTAATACCGATATTATCGCCATAGTTGCTGAAGTTTACAGTCATCGGTTCACACCCGAACATAGGATTGGAAACAATATTTATGGGAGGCGCAGGTTCGACATAAATATTAATATGAGCGGTTGCCAATGGTGAACAATTATCTGTAACGGTAATATTATATATAGCATCACTAACCGGTTCAACCGTTCTGACAATTGTTGCATCAGTTCCGATATCACTCCAGAAATAGGAATATGGCCCTCCATTTCCGGGTGATGTAATATTGACTGTCAGTATTGTTGATTCGCCTTCACAAAGAATAGTATCGGGCGAAGCAATATCAATCGTTAATGGAGGATGAACATTAACTGTCACTGATTTCGCTGCCGAGCTGCATCCATTGTCATCTGTCACATAGACAGAATAAATTGTGGTTACAGATGGATGAACTGTCTGTACCTGATTGCTGTCGGTAATTTCAGGATTATCCCAATAATATATATATGGTTGGGTTCCGCCTGCGCCGCTTGCAAATAATTGCGCCGCTTGTCCGATACATATTGTCGGTACAGAATTGACCGAAACGGTAACCTGATTTGGTTGTCCTATTGTAAATACTATACCATCAAGCGGACAACCATTGTTGTCTATAATAGTGACCTGGTAATTTCCTGCAGGTAAATTAGTTGCAGTTGAATCATATATTCCTGCAACATTGCCGGACCAGTTATAAACAAAAGGTCTTGTACCATATTTTATAATTATCTCTGCTGTACCGTCGGATGAACCATAACAAGTAGCATTTGTAGTATTAATTGAATAGAGCTGTGGAGGCGGAATGCTTCCTACAACAATAGAAAATGATGAAGAGCCCATTATCACCATTACAATATGTCATTGTTGCAACATATTCGATAGTAACCGGCTCCGGCTGGTCAACGCCAAACGATGCCGCAACTTCGCAGTTGTTTTCATCCCTAACCAGAACATCATAAACATTTGCCGGCAGGTTGGCGGCAACAGGCCCTTGTGTAGCGGGAGGTGTAAGCCAGATATAGCTGTATGGTCCTATACCACCTGTAGAAGACAAGTTAATAATTCCATCTGAACCGCCATAGCACGAAACATCGGTAATATCAGCAAAGACGGAAATATAAGCCGGTTCGCCAATTGAAGATTGTTTTATTTTCGTACAACCATTAGCATCGGTAACTGTAACCGAATAGCTTCCGGCACACAGATTCTGTGCTTGGTTTCCTGTATCTGAATTGCTCCAGACAAATGAATAGGGTTGAGTACCACCACCTGCCTGAACAATAGCCATACCATCGCAAGAACCGTTACAGCTCGCATCAATATTGGCAACTACTGCAACCATCAGGTTTGCCGGCTGTAGAATTGTAATAGTTCCTGAAACATTACATCCTGCTGCATCTGTTGCTATAACTGTATATGTTCCTGATTGAAGCCCGATAGCAATATTTGTAGTCTGATTCAGTGTGTCATCCCACATATAATTATACGTAGGTGTTCCACCGCTTACATATACCTGGGCGGTTCCATTAATGTAACCAAAACATGAAGGTATTGAATACGCAATACTGTCAATTGCCGGTCCATCAATATCGTTAATATTAACCACATAATTTGCAGAACAACCGTTAGAGTCAATCACAGCAAAATAATATGCTCCTGAAGGAACATTATTAATAAAGGTTGAATAGCTGATTGGTTGTCCATTGAAATCATCCCATGAATAATGAAAACCAGGCGTACCTCCATTAATAATTACAGAAGCGCTTCCATCAGATTGACCGCAATGAGACGGGATTAAGCTGTTCAAATTCACAGCAAGGAAAGGCGCCCCTGTAATTACAGCATCGGCTTCAATCGTACAGTTATGAGCATCGCTGACAGTCACCGAAATATTACCCGCACAAAGATCAATGGCAACCGGGTCGCTTTGAAAATTAGACCAAATATATGAATATGGCAATGTTCCACCGGTAACTATTGTTGTTACCTCACCATCGCATGCCTGATAACAGCTTTCATCCTCGATGAATAAGCCAATACCAAGAGCGGACGGTTCTGTAACACTAATATTTGCAGTTGCAGTACAACTATTCTCGTCGGTAACAGTTACAGCATACTGCCCTGCACAAGCGTCTTCCATAAATGTTTCGGTTGAACCGTTGCTCCATCCATATGTATAGGCGCCTGTACCGCCTGATGCACCGACAATTGCATATCCATCGCACGAAGCATAACAGCTAAGATTAAAATAATTAGTTATTTGTGCGGAAACTGCTTGAGGTGAATTAACTGTTGTATATGTTGATTCTGTACAACCGTTCCCATCTGTTACGGTAACATAATATGTGCCAGCACAAAGGCCTGATGCAGTCTGGGTTTGCTGTGTATTAGGATCATTCCAATAATACGTGAATGTTCCTGTTCCGCCGGCAGGTGAGGCGGTAATCTGTCCGTCACAGGTATTGTAACAACCTGTATTTTCAACAGTTGTTAATATGGAAATAAATGGCGGTTCAAAAAGGGTTGTGTTGCCCGAAATCTGGCAATTATTGGCATCTGACACAAAAACATTATAAAAACCGGCGCACAACGAACCAACTGTCTGATCAGTTGCATTAATACCTGACCAAAGATATGTATAAGGAATTGTTCCGCCTGTTACAAGTGCAGTAACTGTTCCATCGCAGGAGTTATTACATAGTGGATCTGTCTTTATCACCAGAATATTCAATTCAGCCGGTTCGGTTATGTTTACTGTTGAGATAGAAACACAACCGTTGCTATCCATAACTGCCACACTGTAAGTTCCTGTACAAAGATTATTTGCAATTGGTGTCACTTGCAAAAAAGCATCATTCCATAAATACGTGTAAGGAGGAGTTCCTCCGGAAACAGCGACAGTAGCAGTGCCATCACAAGCTCCGTTGCAGGAGGCGCTAATCGTTAATGAATCTATAATGCTGGTTGTCGGACCGGACTCATTATTAATATCCCATGATGCAACTGCCTGACAATTTTTGAAATCAATAACTGTAACTGAATAGTTACCTGCAAAAACATTGTTCAAATTTTGATTGGACGATGTAAAACCACCGGGTCCTGCCCATGAATATGTAACAGGCAGTGCAGCATTCTCAACTGTCAGATTTAATGCACCGTCAGCTTGGTTGCAATTAGCATTAGTTATTACAGCCGAAAGCATTATAGCCGGAGGATTAATGATTTCAATACTTTCAACAACCTGGCAATTACTACTATCGGTGACTGTAACGGAATAAATCCCTGAATATAAACCTGAGGCTATCTGTGTAATCTGAAGACTGCTCCATAGATAACTATAAGGTATAGTTCCGCCTGTCGGGGAAGCTAAAATCGAACCATTGTTACCTCCATAACATTCCGGCTCCATAGAACTTAGCGTAACAGACAGAGAATCCGGAGTGTTGATAATTACAGATGTTGATGTTATACAGTTATTACCATCAGTAATATTCACGGTGTATGAGCCGGGGCATAAATTTGTGGCGGTTGCCGTAGTTTGAGCAGGAATCGTATTCCATGAATATACTAACGGGCCTGGTCCGCCGCTGTATGATAAGGTTGCCTGTCCATCGCACAAGCCAAAGCATGAAATATCGGATGAGGATGCAATGGAAGGAACGCCTGCCGGAATATTTCCGACTATTACGGAACCTGTAATGGAACATCCATTATCGTCGGTAACTGTCACAAAATATGTATTTTGAGAAAGATTAGCAATTGCACTGGTATTCGGATTAGTTCCTCCGCTCCAGGAATATCCATAATCAACCGTTGCAGTTCCGCCTGATGCCATAACAAAAGCGATTCCATTTCCCTGATTACAATTTTCATTTACAGAACCCATATTTATTGCAAGAGGTGGCGGCTGAACCACTACTGTAGTATCAATGTCAGAACAACCGTTAAAATCAGTAATTGTGACATAATAAGCGCCTGTCATTAAGTTGTTTGTTGTATCATTTGTCGGTGTTGTACCACCATTCCATGTATATGTATAAGGTAAAATTCCGCCTGTTCCCTGTACAACAGCATATCCATCGCTTCCGCCAAAGCATGAAACATTTCCTGTTTCAGAAATATTCGCAATAAGCACGGCCGGTTCAGTAACAGAATCGGACGAAATAGATATACAACTGTTAAGGTCAATTACAGATACGATATAATTCCCGGCGCATAATCCGGTTGCTGTTGCTGTGGTTTGAGTCATAGGATCGTTCCAGAAATACTGATACGGTGGAGTTCCGCCTGTTGCAGATACAGTCAGGCTTCCGTTGCATAAACCATAGCAAGTAATATTATTTACTGTAGTTATGGAAGAAACAACCCCGCCCTGATTTCCAATATTTCCAGTAGTAATAGCTGTACAGCCATAAGAATCAGTAATTGTAACCTCATAAATACCTGCCGGAACATTGCTTAATGTTGCAGATGTTTGAGATAGCGGGTCATTCCATAGATATGTATATGGGCCTGTTCCTCCGCCAGCAGTTACTATAGCAGAACCGTCAGGTTGACCGCAATGTGCATCAATAGTGTTAATTGTTCCGCTTACATTTGAGGGTTGCCCAATAATTACAGAGTTTGCCGTTGTACAACCCTGAGCATCAGTTACCGTTACAAAATAATTTCCGACTGATAAACCGTTAATAATAAAGGTTGTATCAGAAGTATTCCAATATACTGTATAAGGTAAAGTTCCGCCGGCAGGTAATACAACTGCTTGTCCGTCATTTCCGTTATAACAACTGACATCCGTGCTTGTGGTTGAAGATGTTAGTAAAGCCGGTTCATTTATTATTACAGTATCTGTTGTTGTACATAAATTACCGTCGGTAACAGTAACATGGTAAGTTCCTGCTGACAGATTTATTGCGAGCTGGTCGGTTTGTTGAGGGGCCGGGTCATCCCACAGATAACTATAGGGTAATGTTCCGCCGGAAACAAAAACCGTAGCACTTCCGTTATTTCCTCCCTGACAACTGACATTTGACTGAACGTTGATGTTGGCAGTCAAAACTACAGGTTGATTAATATTTGCAGTAGCAGTTGTTGTACAAAGTTGACTATCAGTGACTGTGACATTATAAGAACCTTGACCAAGACCAGTATCCGTTGTTGAAGTATTTCCATCAGGCCAGAGATAAGAATATGCAGGAGTGCCTCCGGAAGCGAGAACGGTAGCGCTTCCATCATTTCCTCCATTACAACTGGCATCACTTGTGGATGTAATGAGTGCACTTAAAATAGTCGGTTGGATGATTGTTGCTGTTGCTATAGAAGAATAGCCATTATTATCTGATACAGTGACAAAATAATCACCTGCACATAATCCTATAGCAACCGAGTCGGTTCCTCCGGAAGACCAAAGGTAAATATATGGAGGAATGCCTCCGCTCACTGATACAGTTGCTGAACCATCGCAATAACCATTGCATGTTGTGTTGACTATTGATGTAATTGATGCAATGATGGAGCCAGGTTCAAGAATAGTAACAGTGGCAACTTCAGTGCAACCGTTATCATCAGTGACAGTTACAGTATAAATACCAGCACATAAGCCGGTGGCAGTTATTGTGGTTTGTCCGCCATTACTCCATAAATAAGTATAAGGAGAGATGCCTCCGTTTACTGTTGCTGTCGCTTGTCCGTCGCATATACCTGCACCTGTAGCATCAATACCGGTAGCTGATAATGAAAGTTGAGTCGGTTGTCCGACAATAGCTGAATCAATTGTTGAACATCCTGACGCATCGGTAACAGTTACAAAATATGTCCCTGCTGAAAGTCCGGTTGCTGTGGGCGTTGATTGGCTACCTGCTCCTGCATCCCATTGATAAGAATATGAAGGTGTTCCGCCTGATGCTGATACTGTGGCTGTTCCATCCGACCCATTATAACAATATACATCAGTTTCTGTTGTTGATGTTGTTAAGCCGGTGGGTTCAGCAATAGTGGCAGTAGCTGTAATTGTACAGTTATTATTGTCAGTTACAGTTACTGTATAGCTTCCCTGGCTTAATCCCGTAATTGTATCTGTGGTTATACCTCCTGGCCACAGATAATTATACGGTGATGTTCCACCTGATGCTGAAACAGACGCACTGCCATCATTTCCTCCATTACAACTGACATTTGAAGACGAACTAATGATTGCTGTAAGCGATACAGGTTCTGTAATTGTTACCGATGCAACTGAAGTGCATAGAATTGCATCACTTACTGTAACAGTATAAGTTCCTACTGACAGACCGGTTGCTGTTGAATCTGTCCCGGCACCGCCAGACCACAAATAACTAACAGGAGATGTTCCTCCGGTCTGAGAAACCATAGCCTGACCATCGTTACCACCATTACAAGAAACATTAACCTGAGATGCAATGCTCGCTGTCGGACCATTAGAGTTAAATACAGTGATAGCTTGTTGTATAGTGCAGCCATTTGCATCAGTCACTGATACTGTATAGGAACCCGAAGGAAGATCGGAATAGGTGCCGGTTCCATCGCCGGTGTATCCGTCAGGCGACCAGTCGTATGAATAGGCAGTCGTACCGCCGGATACATTTATTGAAGCTGTACCATTAGAGGACCCACAGGTAGAATTTGTACTCGATTGTGTTGCTGTAAGTGTTACCGGTTCCGCTATTGTGTAACTGTTTGTCGCAGTGCAACCATTCGCATCGGTTACTGTTACCGAATACGTCCCAGCTCCTAATCCACTCGCTGTAGGCGTTGATTGATTGTCTGCCGCCGCATCCCAAAGGTATGTATATGGCGATGTGCCACCTGAATGCGTTATTGTTGATGTTCCATCACTATTGCCATTACATAATGCATCCGTTCCTGTTATGGTGGTGGTTAAGACGGTCGGTTCAGTTATATTGGCTGTTGCCGTTGTTGTACAATTATTTGCATCGGTTACTGTTACTGTCCATGTACCCGCTGTTAAACTTGTTACTGTGGCTGTGGACTGAGCCGGTGCAGGATCATTCCATATATAATTATATGATGAAGTTCCGCCGGCTACAGCAACGGTGGCTGAACCTGTCGAAGCCCCATTGCAGCTCACATTCGTTGCTGAAGAAATTACAGCACTCAATACACCGGGTTCGGTTATCGTTACTGTTGCTGTGGAAGTACATGAACTAATATCTGTTACTGTAACTGTCCATGTTCCTGCCGTCAAACCTGTTACTGTGGCTGCGGACTGAGCCGGTGCAGGATCGTTCCATACGTAACTATATGTTCCTGTGCCGCCTGATTGTGTCGCTGTGGCTTCTCCATTCGTATCCCCATTACATAATACATTCGTCTGTGATAAGATGTTCGCTGTAGGCCCGTCGGAATTGCTTACTGTAATTGTTTGAACTTCAGTACAGCTATTTCCATCGGTTACTGTTATTGTGTAAGAACCTGATGGAAGAGCTGAATATGTATTTGTTCCATCACCTGTGTATCCATCAGGCGACCAGTCATAGCTATATGCACCTATTCCGCCTGATACGCTTACAGAAGCAGTCCCGTTTGATGTTCCGCATGTCGAATTTGTACTCGATGGTGTAGCTGTTAAAGCTGACGGTTCAGTTACCGTATAGCTGTTTGTCGCTGTGCAACTGTTCGCATCGGTTACTGTTACCGAATACGTCCCAGCTCCTAATCCACTCGCTGTGGGCGTTGATTGATTACCTGCCGCCGCATCCCATAAGTATGTATATGGCAATGTACCGCCTGAAGGTGTTATTGTTGACGTTCCATCACTATTACTATTACATAACGCACCGGTACCGGCTATAGTGGTTGTTAATGCCACCGGTTGTGTAATATTGGCTGTCGCCGTTGTTGTACAATTATTGGCATCGGTGACTGTTACCGTCCATGTACCTGCTGTTAAGCCGGTCACAGTGGCTGTGGACTGTGCCGGTGCAGGATCATTCCATACATAATTATATGACGATGTTCCGCCGGCTACAGCAACGGTGGCTGATCCTGTCGAAGCCCCATTACAACCTACATTCGTTGCCGAAGATATTACTGCACTCAATGCACCCGGTTCGGTTATTGTTACTGTTGCTGTGGAAGTACATAAATTAGCATCAGTTACTGTTACTGTCCATGTTCCCGCTGTTAAACCTGTCACACTGGCTGTGGACTGTGCCGGTACAGGATCATTCCATACATAACTATACGGGCCTGTTCCGCCTGATTGTGTCGCTGTGGCTTGTCCATTTGAACCGCCATTACATAATACATTCGTTTGCGATGAAATGCTCGCTGTAGGCCCGTCGGAATTGCTTACAATTATTGTTTGAACTTCAGTACAGCTATTTCCATCGGTCACTGTTATTGTATATGAACCCGATGGAAGATTTGAATAGATATTTGTTCCATCGCCTGTGTATCCGTTCGGTGACCAGTCATAACTATAGCCACCTGTTCCGCCTGTTACACTTACTGAAGCTGTCCCATTTGATGCTCCGCATGTCGAATTTGTACTCGATGGTGTGGCTGTTAATACCAATGGTTCAGTTACCGTATAGCTGTTTGTCGTTGTGCAACTGTTCGCATCAGTTACTGTTACCGAATACATCCCGGTCCCTAATCCACTTGCTGTGGGCGTTGATTGATTGCCTGCCGCTGCATCCCAAAGGTATGTATATGGCGATGTGCCACCTGAAGCTGTTACTGTTGACGTTCCATCACTGTTGCCATTACATAACGCACCTGTGCCTGTTATGGTGGTGGTTAAGGCGGCCGGCTCTGTTATATTGGCTGTCGCCGTTGTTGTACAATTATTTGCATCGGTTACCGTTACTGTCCATGTTCCCACTGTTAAACCCGTCACAGTGGCTGTGGACTGTGCCGGTGCAGGATCATTCCATACATAACTATATGACGATGTTCCGCCGGCTACAGCAACGGTGGCTGAGCCTGTCGAAGCTCCATTGCAACTTACATTGGTTGCCGAAGATATTACTGCACTCAATACACCCGGTTCGGTTATTATTACAGTAGCTGTTGAAGTACATAAATTCGCATCAGTTATTGTTACTATCCATGTTCCCGCCGTCAAACCTGTTACAGTTGCTGTAGATTGTGCCGGTGCCGGATCATTCCATACATAATCAAATGGGCCTGTTCCGCCTGATTGTGTCGCTGTGGCTTGTCCATTTGAACCGCCATTACATAATACATTCGTTTGCGATGAAATGCTCGCTGTAG
>JACQWN010000601.1:1026-3924 GCA_016209245.1 Bacteroidia bacterium | reverse complement strand
TAAATCATTATCAATGCAAAGAAAGAGCTGCTCACCATCGGGCGCTAAACCTGCAAGTGAAATATTTTTATTCCTCGACAAATCGAATTTGATTTCCTGAGGAGCCGACCATTTCTTATCTTTAAAATATGAAACATATATATGTTCTAAGCTGTCGGCTTTTTCATTGGTTTTACTAATATCAGGATTTCTCTTCCTGGTAAAGTAAATAACACTTTCATCGGCTGAAACCAATGCAGCATATTCCGATTGATTCGTATTTATCGGACCGGCTAAATTAGAAATTTCGACAGATAAGGAATCTGAATAGATTTTTTTTGCATTATTACAAACTTCAATCATATGTTCCGCATGACTATAAAATGGATCTGCCAATTTTGCTTTTTTCATAAACAACTCAAATCAAGTAATCGCTGTGTCAAACTGATAATCGAGATGAAATAAATAGCCCAAATAATAATAAACTTTAGGGTCAATCTTAAATTTTTCTTTTGTTATGGCAAATTCGAGGTATGGAATGGCTTTGGTTTTATCGTATTTACTATTTAAAAAACACATACCAATATTATATCTGGTCATGTAATTTTTCCCTTTTTCCAGGGAATCAACAATAAGCAATTTAGGTAGGGCTTCTGCAAAGCGTTTTTCATTAATCAGCTTTAGCGCTTCGCTATAAAACTTATGTTTTGACGGTTCTTGCGAATACAATGTAAAACATATACTTACTAATAAAAATATTAAAAATATCAGCGTATTTTTCATTGCGATTTATTATTCTATTATAAATCTACCTTGTCCGGCAATTCCAGTATGGTTTTGTAGTTGAAAAAAGTATAAGCCGCTTTCCCGATTTTTGTTTTCTACCCTTACCTCCGTGTCTGTGATGTTCTCAATTTTTTGCACTACGTGTCCTTTTGCATTATAAATAATCAAGATATGATTTTTATTTTCAGGGTTTGAGAACTGTAAGGTTGTAAAGTTATTTGATGGGTTAGGAAAAACTTTAATTTCATTTTTCGGATTATGATTTTCAGTTACGGCAGTAGTAACGGATATTATTATATCTGCCCATATATTGGGTTGAAAATAAATGTCGCCACTCGGCCAGTTGTCAAAGTCGGAACCAACAGCATCATCCCATGTATGTATGAAAAGCCCCATCGTATATTGGGTATTGATTGGGATACCAAATTTTGTGAAATTGAACTTGTATTCCACTTGCCACCCTCCTGTCACATTATTTACTGCTACTATCCAGCCGGTTGGTGTATCACCCGGAAACATACCTGGCCCATGTCCCTCTCGCTTATCGTCCCCAGCGCGGTTCATTCGAAACAAGAAATCGTCCGACTGGCAACTTGTACCATCATTATGTGCCGCATCAATGTTAAATCCAGAGTCATCAAACGAATTATTGGTATTATCCGGAATATTCAATGCGATAAACAGAGAAGAACCGTCGTGCAGAAAGTATGCTGTAACGGTGTCTGTAGAATTAGGAAAGCGGACTGTACCTGCTACAGACCATTCCGCCGGATTGATAATTCCATCAATTATTGGCGAATTGCTAAAATAAGCATAAACAGTATCACCAGAATGGGCGTTAACAAATTTTATATTTAATGTAACTAACAGTAATGTAACTGACAAGATAAAAATTATTTTTTGTTTCATTACTTACTTGAATTTTGTAAGCGCCTAATTCGTTTCTATAGCTATTTTTTCAAATTTTTTGGGATTATTCACCTTTTGCTTCAGAATAGCATATTCGAGCATTTGCATTATATTATCAACGTAATGGAATTTTAATCCTTTCAGATAGATTTCGCTGATTTGTTCGATATCTTTACGGTTATCTTCGGGAAGTATAATTTCACGAATACAGGCGCGTTTTGCCGCCAGAATTTTTTCCTTTATACCGCCAACGGGCAGTATCTTGCCACGTAAGGTTATTTCGCCGGTCATAGCGATATTTTTTCTTATTTTTTGTTGTGTAAATGCCGAAGCCATCGAGGCAACCATAGTAATACCCGCCGATGGGCCATCCTTGGGTATCGCTCCTTCAGGAATATGAAGATGAACATTATATTCCTCGAAAGTTTTTGGCAAAATATTAAGTTCAGTCATATGACCTTTAATATATTCTAAAGCAAGAGTAGCGGATTCTTTCATTACATCGCCAAGATTTCCCGTAATAGTCAGAGTCCCCTTTCCTTTGCTGAGACTTGTTTCAACAAACAGAATTTCTCCGCCGGAAGGTGTCCATGCCAGACCAATAACTACACCGGCAAAATCATTTCCCTGATAAATATCTTTTAAATATTCAGGGGGACCGAGAATTTCTCTTAATACCTCGATAGAAATGTTTTTATCAAAATTTTCTTTAAAAGCGATTTTTTTTGCATAGTATCTTGTGATTTTGGCGATTTTTTTATCAAGCTCCCTGACACCCGATTCTTTGGTGTAATTTTCAATAATTTTTTCAATAACCTTATTTGAAAAAAACAGATTATCACTCTTTAGCCCATGTGCTTCCAATTGTTTTGTTATCAAATGCCTTTGCGCTATTTCAATTTTTTCTTCGACTATATAACCCGTAACATTAATCACTTCCATTCTGTCGCGTAATGCAGGATTGACAGTTGTTGTAGTATTGGCGGTTGCAATGAACAGGACGCGCGAAAGATCGTATTCCATTTCAAGATAGTTATCATAAAATGCCACATTCTGTTCCGGGTCAAGAACTTCAAGCAGTGCGAACGACGGGTCGCCTTTATAGTCATGTCCGACTTTGTCAATTTCATCAAGGACAAAAACAGGATTTGAAGAACCTGCTTTTTTAATGCTCTGCATTATACGGCCGGGCATGGCTCCTATATATGTTTTTCTGTGTCCCCT
>JACQWN010000601.1:0-1014 GCA_016209245.1 Bacteroidia bacterium | reverse complement strand
GACATTCTGACATATTGCCGGTTCAAAGCTCTTGCGACTGATTTACCAAGTGACGTTTTTCCAACTCCGGGTGGTCCATAAAGGCACAGGATTGGAGCTTTCATATCTCCTTTCAACTTCAAAACGGCAAGATGCTCGAGTATTCTGTCTTTAACTTTATCAAGTCCGTAATGGTCTTCATCGAGAATTTTTTTCGCATTATTCATATCGAAATTATCTTCGGTATATTCTCCCCATGGCAGGTCAAGCAAGGTATGAAGATAGTTCAGTTCTACCGAATATTCGCCCGATGCAGGGTTTAAACGTTGTAATTTTTCAATCTCTTTTTCAAAGACGCCGTTTGTTTCCTTGCCCCATTTCTTCTGTGCCGAGCGTTTTTTCATATCTTCGATTTCCTTGTCTAATGGATTGCCTCCCAGCTCCTGTTGTATTGTTTTCATTTGCTGGTTCAAAAGAAAATCACGGTGCTGATGTTCAAGCTCGGCTCTGACCTTTGCCTGGATGTCGAATTTCAGCTCCAGCATCTGAACTTCTCTCGACAGGTACTCTAATAATTGTTTCGCCCTGGCTTTCAAATCATTAATTTCAAGAAGCTTCTGTTTTTCACCAACCTGAATTTCGCTGTGAACAGAAATATAATTTATCAGGAAGGTGGCATTTTCAATATTCTTAATCGCAAAGGAAGCTTCGGGCGGTATATGTCCTGACAATTTAATTATTTTTAAGGATAAATCTTTCAGCGACCCCACAATGGCTTCGTACTCATTATCACCTTTTTCGGGTTCAATTTCTTTTAAGCCCTTTACTTTAGCTATATAATAAGGTTCGACCGAAATATACTCCATTATTTCTATTCTTTTATTCCCCTGTATTATTATCGAAGTTGATTCATCGGGCATATCGAGCACTTTAATAATATTCGCCAAGGTTCCGATTTTGTACAAGTCGTCTTGTTTCGGTTCATTAATACCGGCTTCCTTTTGCGCCAAAGTTCCAATAAGCTTGTTTTTCCTG
>JACQWN010000045.1 GCA_016209245.1 Bacteroidia bacterium | reverse complement strand
TCGGAAAATACTTCAAATTCAATGTCCACATTAAGATCTTTGAAAACTTTTACAGTAGCTTAATAAGTGCCGACTTCTTTTATAGGCTCTTCTGCAATTTTAATATTTTTTCTGTCAACTGTAAATCCTTTTGTGCTGATTGCCTGGGCGATTTGAATTGTATTGACCGAACCGAATATTTTTCCGGTCGAGCTTGTTTTTGCTCCAATTTTCAGGACCGTATCTTTAAGTTTTTTAGCCATTTCAAGAGCTTCATCTTTTAATTTTTCTTGTTTAACGGATCTTTGCTTAAGCACTTCAGCATGAATTTTTTTTGCCTCCCTTGTGGCAATAATTGCATAGCCCTTAGGTATTAAATAATTTCTGCCATAACCATTTCTGACCCTGACTAAATCATCCTTTTGTCCTATGTTATGAACATCTTGCTTTAAAATTATTTCCATATCGGTTCCTCCCTATTTTAATAAGTCAGCGACATATGGAAGCAGGGCAATATGCCTTGCTCTTTTGACAGCTAAAGCCACTCTCCTCTGATATTTCAGAGAAGTTCCTGTGAGCCGGCGCGGTAATATTTTACCTTGTTCATTTAAAAATTTTTTTAAAAACACAGGATCTTTATAATCAACATACTTGATTTTGCTCTTTTTAAAACGGCAGTATTTTTTCTTTTTGATTTCAACCGATGGCGGGGTTAAATATCTGATTTCCCCCTGTTGCTGTTGTTGTGCTATCATAAACTAGTTCTCCTTTATTTCTTCCGTTTGTTTTATCTTTCTTTTCTTTTCACTGTATTCTACAGCATATTTATCCATCTTCATAGTTAAGAACCGGATAATACGCTCATCACGCTTATATTCTATTTTTAGCTTCTCAATAATTTCTCCAGGGGCAATAAATTCAATTAAATAATAGAACCCGGTTGATTTCTTCTGTATCGGATATGCCAGTTTCCTCAGCCCCCAATTCTCTTGATAAATAATTTTACCTCCACTATCTTTAATAAAAGCTGAAAATTTATCTACCGCCTCCTTCATCTGCGATTCAGATAAAACGGGAGTCATAATGAAGACGGTTTCGTATTGTTTCATCATAAAGATATATTTTTAATGTTTTCAGGGCGCAAATATATGAATATTTTTATTAAATATTTATAATTTTACTACTTTTGCTAAAAATTATTAATCATAGGTGTCACACGTAACAAGATGGAAAATTTTATAGTATCGGCAAGAAAATACAGACCCGGAACTTTTGAATCGGTAATAGGACAGGCATCTATAATTACAACTCTCAAAAATTCGATAAAAACAAAGCATTTGGCTCATTCATACCTTTTTTGCGGACCAAGAGGGGTTGGAAAAACTACTTGTGCAAGAATCTTTGCAAAAACTATTAACTGTTTTCATATTACAGAAAAGGCAGAAGCTTGTAATGAATGTGAATCGTGCAATGCCTTTGACAAATCGGCATCATATAATATTCATGAATTGGATGCCGCTTCAAATAACTCAGTTGAGGATATCCGCAACCTTATAGATCAGGTTCGAATCCCGCCTCAGATTGGAAAGTACAGCATATATATCATTGATGAAGTGCATATGCTTTCGTCCAGCGCCTTTAATGCTTTTCTTAAAACACTTGAGGAACCGCCTTTACATGCAATTTTTATTCTTGCCACTACTGAAAAACATAAAGTTTTACCGACTATAATTTCCCGCTGCCAGATATTTGATTTTAACAGAATAAAAGTCAATGATATTGTATCGTATTTGGCTTTTGTAGCAAAAAACGAAGATATTATCATCGAGCACGATGCAATGAATATCATTGCATTAAAAGCTGATGGCTCGATGAGAGATGCTCTTTCGATGTTTGATCAGATAGTGAGCTTTGCCGGCAATAATATTACATACAAAAATGTAATAGATAATCTTAATGTTCTCGATTATAAATTTTATTTTCAGCTTACACAAGCATTTCTTCATGAAAATATCTCAGAAGCATTGCTTACTTTCGATGAAATATTAAACGAGGGGTATGACGGTCAGAGCCTTATCTCCGGCTTAAGCTGCCATTTTCGTGATTTGCTTGTATGCAAGGACAAAGATACATTACCTTTGCTTGAAGTAGGGGAAACGATAAAGGATAAATATTTCGAACAATCACTGGCTTGTCCTGTTCAATTTCTTTTTAATGCCCTTGAAATATGCAATGAGCATGATTTGAATTACAAGGTCAGTCTTAATAAGCGATTGCATATCGAGCTTGCCTTATTGAAGCTATGCAATATAAAAAAGCGGCTGCAACCAGATTCCATCAGGCAAGAGCAATCAGATAAAGGTTCTTTTCAACCGTCAGTATCGCCGGAAGCTACTATTTCCAGACGGCTTCCGGGCACAGAACATAAAACCGGAACCCCAGAAGCGGATAAGAGCTATAAAAGTACTATTTCAATAAAGGATACACTGCAATATACTTCGACTACATCAAAAAAATCTGAAAAAGATATTCCCGTAGTTAATGAACCTTCGGTAATTGAAAATTATTCAAAAAATATAAATTTTTTCTCCGCAACTGATTTATTGCAGCGATGGGATGAATTCGCTTCTACTATAAAAGAACAGCCGCGTCTTTACAATACATTAATAAATAATAAACCTGTTCTGAAGGATAATTATTTAATCGAATTATCATTGAATAATCATTCCCAGGAAGATGCACTGAAAGAAATAAAGGAAAAACTTCTTATTTATCTAAGAAATTCGCTGAACAATCATAAAATCGAAATAAATACAATTGTTATTGAACCTGAACTGGCTAAAGAAAAAATGCCATATACCGACCAGGAAAAACTTAATTACCTAATAGAACAAAATCCTCAGGTAGCAGTATTACAGCAACGACTGAATCTTGATTTTGATACAAAGTAATTTGTTTATAACTTTTTACATTATTTAACGAACCTGAATGATTAAAATATTAATTTTTATGAATCATTTAGGTTAGCAACATAAATATTAGACAAGTGATAAAACAAAAATTAACAATAAATAAACTAATTGAAGAAGCCCAAGCGTTTTGCATTGCAGAGTCAAAATTCAAAAACAAAGAGCTTTATGGAGTGACTGACAGCAAAGCAGTAGGAACACATATTGAGCCACTCGCGTACCAAGAAAACAAATAGACGTTCTTTGAAAATATTGATAGATCAGGGATACAGAAGAAATAATTTTCGGACGATTTGAATAAAAATTTATAGTTTCCCTTCAAAAAGGGAGTACTATGAATCAAGGTAAATATGTTTTTGCACAAATAGCAGAATTTCTTCCTAATCATGATTTCGATGTATGCGTCGACCGATACAAAGGAAATCGTTATATCAAGCATTTTACCTGCTGGAACCAGATGCTTTGCATGA
>JACQWN010000600.1 GCA_016209245.1 Bacteroidia bacterium | reverse complement strand
TTTCGTAATTCGTAAATTCGTATTTTTTTCGTACTTCGGTGGAATAATAACGTTATACCTAAATCGTTATAAAATTTAATAAATTATTTCCTAAAAATTATTTTTAATCTATAAAATATTATTTTTGTACCTGATTAATTTAATTGTATAACTTAAAATATAAAAAAATGAATTTTGTAATATCAAGCACAGAACTGTTCAACTGTTTACAGGCGGTTGGCAAGGTAATTGCATCTAAAAACACACTGCCTATTTTAGATGATTTCCTTTTCGAAATAAAAGGGAACGATTTAACTATTACTGCATCCGACTTGGAAACGACACTTATATCAACTCTTAAGCTGGAGAATATTTCAGGTAAAGGGAAAATCGCTCTAGAAGCTAAGCGGCTGATGGAAATAATGAAAGAATTTCCTGAACAACCACTGACAATCGAAATTGACACCGATAGTTTCTCAGTTGATATTATATCGGAAAACGGGAAATTCAGTATTAAAGGGCAAGATGCTGAAGATTTTCCAAATTATGCGAAATTATCCAAAAGTAAATCCTCGTCAGTTACTTTAAATCCCGAGATTTTACTCAGCGCTTTGAACAGAACATTGTTTGCTACCGCCGAAGATGAGCTGCGGCCTGTAATGAACGGCGTTTACTTCGATTTTACTTCCGACGTTACCACTTTTGTAGCTTCCGATGCACACAAATTAGTCAGATACAGCCGTACTGATGCAAAATCAGGTATTCAGTCCTCATTTATCCTTCCTAAAAAACCCGCATCAATTTTAAAGAGTATTCTGGGAAAGGAGGAACAAGATGTTGTAATTGAATTTGATGAGCAAAATGCTTTCTTTACTTTAAGTAAATATAAGCTGATATGCCGGCTTACCGAGGGTAAATACCCCAATTATAGTTCAGTAATACCTAAAGATAATCCTTATAAGATGATTATTGACAGGGTCGAATTTTATAATACATTAAAACGGGTATCAATATTTGCCAACCAGGCCAGTAACCTTGTGAAATTGGAACTTTCGGGTAATCAATTAACTGTTTCAGCACAGGATATTGATTATTCTATCTCAGCGTATGAAAGAATTAATTGTCAATACGAAGGCGATAAAATTGAAATCGGGTTCAAATCAAAATTCCTGCTCGAGATATTGCAGAATCTTCCATCAACTGATGTTGTAATGGAATTATCCGACCCGTCTCATGCAGGCCTTATCATACCTCATGATAAAGAAATTGAAGCTGAAGATATTTTAATGCTTCTTATGCCGATGATGTTATCCTGATGATAAAAGTATTTCTGCCATGGACTACAACCGATGAGCTTTACAGGATAGAATTAGTAAATGTTCTTCAAAAAGCAGGGATGGTTGTTGTTCCTAACGGACCTTTGCCTGCCGATGAAATAGATTTCATGACCGAAGTTAAAAAAGCCCTTGAAATTGCCAATTGTTCAGTACATATTTTAAGCATAAGTTATGGCAGGACTATTTCGTTCGACAGGAATATCTCCTATTCAAAGTATCAGTTTTTTGAAGCTAAAAAGAAATTACGAACAGATAAGAATTTTAAAATGTTCGTATGGTACCCTCCTTTTGCGATAAACATGCCCAAAGAGCCACAACAGGAGGATTTCATCAATGAAATAAGATACAACATCGAAACAAACATGTCGTTTTCCGATGTTTCCTCTCCAATACATTTAGTTGACGACATCCGTTCTATGCTCGATTACCGGGAAGGACAAAAATTTGATATCAGCGATGCTGAAATATTTCTTATGTTTAATCAGATTGATGAGCCTCAGGCAGAAGAGATTATTGATTTGCTAAGCGATATTGTAGATGTTGAAAAGTTAAATATTATTCAGGACAGCGATTTCAATTATTCTGAATTTTGCACACAGCAAATCGGGCGATCCAAGCTCGCAGTGGTTTATTTTAAAGAGACGGCTGTATGGGCGCTACCGTTTGTTCAGCAAGTCTGGAAAAAAGTTGGCGGAGCTTCATCCAAAACACCTATTTTACTTATTGGTGATGAAAATCCTGAAACTAATAGAAATAAAATATTTAAAGCGCCAAAAGTAATCTCACTGATTATTGCCGGAGAAATAATTCCGCTGGAAATTAAAGTTCAATATGATAAAGTAATTGAAACAGCTTAACTTGGAATACACTATTTGTCCATATCCAGGGTTACGCCCATTCACTGAAGAAGAATCAATTATCTTCAAAGGCAGGGATTTTCATATCGGACAAATTATTAAGCAACTGGAGGCGAAAAAATTCCTCATGCTTACAGGCGCTTCCGGTGACG
Organism: Bacteroidia bacterium; assembly: GCA_016209245.1. Taxonomy (GTDB): domain Bacteria; phylum Bacteroidota; class Bacteroidia; order Bacteroidales; family BM523; genus JACQWN01. The sequence goes on along the minus strand of JACQWN010000600.1, from coordinate 4,921 downwards.
GTAAATCATCAATTGTCTATGCCGGAGTTATTCCTAATATTAAAGCCGGTTTTTTTAAGGCAAAATATAATAACTGGCTCATTATCAGCTTCCGGCCTGAAAGAACACCGCTTCAAAATTTATGTAAATCGGTTGCTGTTCAGCTAGGCATTGATGAACAAAAAGTCAATAATGAATTGAAATATGGGTTTTCCGCCCTCTTGGAAATGTTCAAAGCATCTCCTTTTTTTATTGATACCGATAGTGATGAATGGAAATCCGCTTCCGATGATGACAAGAAAAAACGTAAACGAAAAGCTGCCAATCTTTTTGTTTTAATAGACCAGTTTGAGGAATTTTACACTAATCCTGAAAATTTTAAAAACGGTGTACCATCGGAAGAATCGCAGACAGTTGTCAATCTGCTTCTTGAAACTGCCAGAATAGCCATCGAATCTGATTTACCAGTTTATATAGTTTGCACAATGAGGTCGGATTATATCGGACAATGTGCAGCATTCAGGGGATTGCCTGAATATATCGGTTTCAGCCAGTTTTTTGTACCCCGGCTTAAAAGGAAAGAAATTCTTGAAGCAATCGAAGAACCTGCAAAACTTTGCGGCGGCAGCATTTCAAAGCGTCTTTCCGAAGTCCTTGTAAACAATTTAAAAGAAGGATACGATCAATTGCCTGTATTGCAACATGCTTTGAATCAAACAATATTTCTGCAATCAGTCGCTTGAAGATGTTTTAAATACAAAAGCTGATGAACTGTTTGAAACAGCTACCGGTTATGCTGAACAGAAATACGGTCTATCAGCCATAACAAAAGATGAAGTACAATTTATTATTAAAACTTCTTTTCAATGCCTGACAAAATTTGATGAAAACAGGGCTGTCAGAAACCGTATGACACTTGGGGAAATTACTTCTATAATAAATTTAAAAAATGTTAATTATACTGTCACAGGTAAAATACTTAATATCTTCAGGGAACAGGTCATTGATACGAAACTGGCTATTATTAAGACAATGGGCTGATGAAGAATTTGAACGCCTGCATATTTTCCGCGATTTTGACATTCAATTACAGCGCTGGCTCAGCCATAACAAATCTAAAGATTACCTGTTGCCGTTAGGCCCGTTATCTTATTTTGAAGAATGGCGCTGTAATGCAAAAATCAATAAATACTGGCTTGCCAGGTATGATACTGCTGATATTAATAACCAAGAAAAACTTAAAAGAGCTGAAAATAAGATTTCCGATATTAATGAATTTCTGAAACAAAGCAGAAAAGAGCTACAACGGGTTGAAAAGTTAAAAAAGAGCATGAGAATAGTATATTATATGCTTTCTGTTGCTGCGATAATAGTGCTTACAGGACTTACATACTGGGCATTTAACCAACGTCACTTAGCTCTCAGGCAATCGGAAATCGCCGAGCAGCAAAAAGTATTGGCTATTACTTCAGAAGCAAAAGCTGTTGATGCAAGCACACAAGCCGAAATAGCCAGAGAAAATGCTGAAAAAAATGAAAAAATAGCTATTGACGCCAAAGAACAAGCTGAAATCTCAAAAAAAATTGCAATACAGGAAAAATTCAGGGCGGAACAAAATGCAAAATTAGCTCTTTCGGAAAAAGAAAAAGCTGTTCAGGCGCATAACGAAAGCGAAAAACACAGAACGAGCGCTGAAGCAGAAAAATTGCGTGCCGACCAGGAGCTTATCAGGGCCGGCGATAATTTTGGCACGATATTGCTTACAAAAGCAGAACAGGCATTGACACAGAAAAATTTTAATGCTGTCCGACTATATGCAATTAATGCTTTGAAATACCTGGAAAAACAAAATCAGCACAAAGCATTTGACATTATTGAAAAATATCCCGATTTTCCAGTTATTAAGAAAAGCCAAATTGGTGAGCTTAACTGTTTTTCTGTTAACAACAATGGTGAACTGCTTGCGGCATATTTTGAAAACAATAAAATAATTGTAAATAATATCTTAACCGTAACCCCGGTTTATGAACTTAAAATTGACAACGGAAAAGTGAATTTTCTTGAACTCTTTAGCGACAGTCTTCTTGCCTATTCTACCGGAGATAAATCTGTTTTTTTCCAGAATTTGAGCATTGCAACAAAAACACGCAGTATTAAAACGAATTTTTATATTAAAGAATTTTCTTATAATCCGTTCAGAAATGAACTTTTCATGCTTGATAGCGATAATAAAGCACATTTCAACAAGAAAAACGGCTTGTATGATCTTTATGACAAACCATGCAAAATGTTTATCAATGAGGAAGGAGACCGTTGGGGTGCTGTCTATCGCGATTATTCAATAATGCTTCTTAATCCAGAAAAAATTTTCTTTGGACACACCGACAGCATTATCTCGGCAGGTTTCTGTTCCGAAGATTCAAAAATAATATCATGGTCGGCAGATAAAACTATCAGAATTTGGGATATTTCGTCCGAGCAAAAAAAACCGGTTACTCTTGCCGGATATACCGGTGATATTTCATGTGTCGGCTATAATGACGGTCAGGGGCTTCTTGCTTCGGGAGCATCGGATAATCTGATTAAAATCTGGAATCTCAAAAGCAATGAACCTGTTTTAGTACTCCGGGGACATAATTCACAGCCAACTGAATTATTCTTCTGTCAGGACAGCATTCATTTTATATCTGTTTACAACGATGGAACGGTTTTATTCTGGGATGTATCAAATCTGCTCAAATTATTATCGGGTGAAAGCTATGAAAACAAAACCGACAGAGATAATTTTAAGCCAGACGAAAAATTAAAAGAAGCGGAAAAAAAGTATCGGCTTAAATTGAAAGGCATTGAATTAGTCATGTAACCTGAAGCTCATAAAACCGAGCTTTGACCTCATAAAACGTCTGGCTTCGGCTGAAAAAAGAACAGAAATATTGACTCCGGCAAAAAATCCGTTTGGATTAATTCTTGGACCATTTTTAAGTTCTACTTCTGCTATCTGCATCTTCCAACTCGTGCTTGTCTTAGTGAATGGATGATAATAACCTGCATTGATGCCAAAAATCAGCACTAAAGCCCTTCTGCTGATTAGAAAATTCATTTGTCCTCCTATTGCAGCATTCCATGTTGAAATTTTCAGCCCCAGTTGATTCCCTTTTGAGATTACTACATCGGAAAACTGTGTATCTTCAGCAATAAATTGCTCTATGTTAAGCTTAAGCCATGAATGATTAACACCCCATAACAAAACGAAATTGACCTTTGGCCGATTAATAAGATATGAAGAATAAAGATAACTAAAACCTGATAAATCGTAACAAACAACAGTGTCTTTATATTTTTCGATATTAAAAATGCTTTTATAAAATTCGGCACGGGCGAATGATTTATTTTTATTATATAAAAGCAGCTCCATTCCTAATGCAGGGTGAATAGGTATTACTTTTTTAAAACCGCCTGCTGTAAGGGCTTTGTTTAACTCTTTAAGGTTGGGGAAAAAAGTCCGTTCAAATATTGAATATTTATGCCCTTTACTCTGAAGCCCGAAAATTTCAGGAGTGCTTATCTGCTTATTTTTTCCCTCCTGCTTCTTTATTGTATCCTCCTGCGCAAAGCAAATACAGGTAGAATACATAATAAGTAATATTAATAGTTTGAATTTCATTTTATTATAATTAAAATTAAACATGCTACTTTGCTTCTATTTTTAACCACAAAAAACACAAAGAATGTTTTTTAAAGTTCACAAAGATAATGCTTTGTATCCTTTGTGGTTAATTTTTATTTGCAACATGTTCTGTGGTTACAAATTTAAAAATAAAAACAAAGATAATTTGATTTAACCGATATTACAAAAATTGCTGCTTCAGGTCAGAATAACTTATCTATTGTTTTGCAATTTTACCTTCAATACGCTTTATTTCCTTATCGAAATCTGAAATATAATTTTGGTCTTGAATTTTTCTATAAATTTCTCGCTTCCGATTTCCGATTTCCGATTTTCGGTTTGCAGATTATTTATTGGAATAAATCTTTCAGGCGCCAAAGCAATTCAACTGTAACAAAATGATTATATTCAAATTTAAAGCTGTCATCAAATAGAATAAAATTTGGACTATATATCAAACCTACATAAATTCTTTTTGTTAATCCATAATAAATATTACTGGTAATACCCAATGAATTTTTTATGACTCTTTTAAAATCACATATATATAGTATTGTATCTCGTGTTCCAACGTATGACCAGGTAATTTTATTGTAAGATAATCCACTACCATACCAAAAATGAATTTTATTCAGGTTTATTGGAAATTTTTTATTTAATGTAATATTTAAGAATGATGAATAAGTCTTTTTATAGTTACCATCAGGCGGTGGATCATAGGCGGCTGGCACAGGTATAGGGAAATCACAAGCAACACCGTATTTGATTGTGTAGAATTTATTGTGATTTCCATAATCAAATGCACCGGCAATACCCAAAAAACCGATAGAGTTTTCCTGTTTACCTTCAATTCGAAGCGAATAGCTGTTCACATAAGGCATTGTCAGACTTAAATTCAATTTATTTTTATCCATAGCAGGTTTCATGATGGTATCTTGACAAAATGAAGATAAATATGAACAGCTTAGCATTATTTTTAATATTGTTCTGAACATAATTATTCGAGTAATTCCCAAACTTAATCATTTTTTTTAATTTTAACAGAAAATTCAAAGGTTAGCAAAATTTTTGCAAAGTTTAGAGTATAATCGAATCTTTTAGATCAAAATTTTCCAAAGCCTGAAACATTGGAAAAGCTAATAATAAAAAAGGCGAGACGCCCCGTCTTAAATGTTTTCACAAAGGTTGTTGCAAAATAGTTTACGGAATATGGATTATATTGAATTTTAATTATTATGTAAAACTATTCCCACTTACTCTCATCATATTCAATCA
>JACQWN010000599.1 GCA_016209245.1 Bacteroidia bacterium | reverse complement strand
TAAAAATGCAAAGGATTTTCATTAATAGTATTAGCTTCTTTGCATTTTGATGTAGTGCTAACTTAAGTATGCTTAATAGCAAAACAATTTTTATCACAAACCCGGCATACTCACCCCCTTCGCCTCTCTATGAATAGAGAGGGGCGATACATCCGTCTTATTTGAAATATTACGAATCTTTGTTATAATACGTCAGTATCATCCCCCTCTCTGCTCCCTGCGTCAAGCTCAGGGCAGGCTCCGAGAGGGGGAACGAGGGGGTGAGTATGCTTCTTAAGTTAGCACTTATGGGCTTCAGCCCATTTTCTGACTTTTTCAGCAAACCCTATTAAAGTAAGAAATTTATACCTATTATTATGAAAAGATTTATTTTATTAATGGTTTCAACCTCATTAGTCATTTTCGGGGTTAATACAAATTTGCCTGCACAAAAAACAGGGAAATCAGGCAAAACTAAGAAGACGGAATGTGAGATTAAGCTTGATACATTAACGTCGAATCTTCAGAAGATTGAATCTGAAAAGGTTGATTTAATTCAACAAGTTGAACAATGTAAAAATGAAAATGCGGAATTGACATTAAATAGCTAAAACGTACACACCTGCACCCGCGACATAACCGATAAATGCCCAAACGCTAACCTTTTTCAGATACCAGAAAAAATCAATTTTTTCTATTCCCATTGCAGCTACTCCTGCCGCCGACCCGATAACAAGGATGCTTCCTCCGGTACCTGCACAATACGCAATAAATTCCCAAAAATAATGATCTGTCGGAAATGTTTGCAAATCGTACATTCCCATTATTGCAGCGACTAACGGAACATTATCAACTATAGCTGAAAGCATGCCCAAAGAAAGAGAAATAATTTTAAGATTTCCGATTGTTTCGCTCATTGCTGTTGCAAGCTTGGTAAGCAATCCTGTTGATTCAAGTGCAGCAACCGCTACCAGGATTCCAAGAAAAAATAAAATGCTCGGAGTATCAATTTTACGCAAAACTTTTGCAACGGTAATTTTATTATCATATTCTTTGTTCTTATGTAAAAGTTCGGTCACCGTCCATAATGCCGATAATCCAATAAGAATGCCCATAAAAGGAGGTAAATGTGTAATCGCTTTAAAAACCGGAACAAAGATTAATGCAATAATCCCAAGAAAGAAAACAAGATTTTTTTCTAAATCTGAAATAAATGATTTAGATTCCGATTTTAATTTTTTATCTATTCGTCCTTTTACTATAATTGAAAATAAAAAAAGCGGAACAATCATGCTGACAAGGCTGGGAATAAATAGTTTTAAAATAATATTAGCAGAAGTTATTTGACCCCCAATCCAAAGCATAGTAGTTGTTACATCGCCCATTGGCGACCATGCGCCACCGGAGTTGGCGGCAATAATAATCATTCCGGCAAACATCAATTTGTCATTCTTATCGGAAAGTAATTTTCTGATAAGTGTAACCATTACAATGGCTGTGGTAAGATTGTCGAGGACTGCCGATAGAAAAAAAGTAATAAAGCTGATTATCCAAAGCAAAGCTCTTTTATTTTTAGTAGTTATCCGTTTTGTAATTACATCGAAACCATCATGCGAGTCAATTAACTCAACAATTGTCATTGCGCCAAGAAGGAAAAATAAAATCTGTGAAATGCTTCCTATATGTTCAACCAATTGATGAATAATCGGCTCTGATGTTGCAGAAAACAATACATATATTGTCCAACATAAAACACCTGTGAAAAGGGCTGTAGCCGCTTTATTAATCTTAATCTTATTTTCGAGGGCTATCAGGGCATAGCCGATCAAAAAAATAATTATAATAACTGTGTTCATGAAAAAATGTTCAAAAAAAATAATTTACTAAAACAGGTAAGAGATGCCATCTTTTGTAGCAAAAAAGATGGCATCGCTACGAATGACTAATCGTCTGAAAAATCAATTAAAATTTTTCTATATGCAGAAAATATTTTCGATTTGGAAACAAACCCTATATATTTTCCTTCACTATTTACTACAGGCATATTCCAATATCCTGATTCTTCAAATTTTTTCATTACGGTTTCCATAGAATCATCTAAAGAAACAATATGTTGTGGTGTCATCATATATTCATGAACAAACGAGGTATCGTATAATTCCTTGTTGAATATTACATGCCTGATATTATCCAATAGCACAACACCAAGAAAACCATTTTTTTCGTCAACTACAGGAAAAACATTTCTGTGCGATTTTGAAACAGCATTTACTAATTCTTTTAATGTTGCATTCGGGTTTATTGAAATAAAATCGTGCTCAATTTCTTTTTTAAGCTTTAAAAGGGAAAGAACTGCTTTGTCCTTATGGTGGGTAATCAATTCTCCCCGTTCTGCAAGGCGTTTTGTATAAATCGAATGTTTATCAAAATATCGAACAATAGAGTATGAAATTGTCGAGGTGACTATTAAAGGAATAAATAATTCATAACCACCGGTGATTTCGGCTATTAAAAATATTGCTGTCAATGGTGCATAAATAACGCCTGAAATAAAACCGGCCATTCCTGCTAATGTAAAATTACTTTCCGAAACATGGATAAAGCTAATATTATTAATAAGACGTGAAATTATAAAGCCGGTTATACCTCCCATAAATAAAGCGGGTGCAAAGATTCCTCCGATACCACCGCTGCCGGTAGTTGTTGACATCGCTATAACTTTAAAAAAAAGAATTAACAGAAGAAAAAACAGGAAAAACCAATAATTATCTTTTAATGAATGGAAAAAGCTATTTTCAGTCAGCTCCTGGACATTCCCGCTTAAAATTGATTTCATTGATTCATAGCCTTCGCCAAATAATGGCGGAAAAATAAATATCAGAAGGCCTAAAATTATGCCACCTGTAATTAATCTGTAATATTGATTCCTGATTTTAGCAAATATATCTTCGACATACATTGTTATTCTTGTGAAATAGATCGAAAACAAACCGGTAATTATACCAAGCAAAATATAATAATGAATATTGCTTGGAATAAATGGTGTTTTAACGGCAAAGTAAAACAAAACTTCTTTTCCTAAAAGAAAATTTGCAAGTACTGCGCCTGTAACCGAAGATATAAGAAGCGGAATAACGGACCATGTTGTCAGATCGAGCATTAATACTTCAAGACAAAAAATCACAGCAGCGATAGGCGCCTTGAATATACCGGCTAATGCGCCTGCTACACCGCAACCGATAAATAAAGTCCTTGTTTTATAATTCAATCTTACCAATTGTCCGATATTTGAGCCGATAGAGGCACCTGTGAGCAAAATCGGGGCTTCCAGTCCCACGGAACCACCGAAACCAACGGTCAAGGTACTTGAAACCAATGAGGAATATGTATTATGCGGTTTTATTACACTTTCTTTCCTTGATATGGCATATAAAATTCTCATAATACCATGACTGATATTATCGCGGATGATTTTATTTACAAAAATGACTGTTAAAAAAATACCGGATAAAGGGCAGGCAAGGTAAAGTATATTTGCAGCTCCAACATCAAAGCCGGTGGTTAAAAAATGATAGGTATAATAAACCGTATTTTTCAGAATAATGGCAGCCATGCCGCCTAAAGCCCCAATAACAAAGCTCAAAATCAAGACAAACTGGCGTTGCGGTATATGTTTCAATCGCCAGATTAAAAATTTTCCAAATAAAGTCGGTTGATCCATAATTGTGGTATAGTAACAGAAAATGATGAAGTTGAATTTCTTTGCAAAATTTACTCCCAACGTGGACAAGCCACAAACAAAAAAAGCAATATTGCCACAGATTACACAGATTTTATAAATTCATTTTTTCTTTAATCTGCGTTAATCTGTGCAATTTGTGGCATTTTTCTTTAATATTTTGCCTAAAAGTATCATAATATTTTTGATAAGGTACTAAAAACTTATGTTGGTTTTATTTCTCTGCAATAAATTCTAGATATTATTTCATTAGCATTAATAATGAATTAAACTAGTAAGTATTCAGTTATATTCTTTATTTTTTCCCCGACTATTGCATAATAAAATAATGGTTTACCATCAATAGAAAGACGATGCTGATATTTTTCCAAATGATATAATTCAATGATATCGTTAAATATCAATTGTTTTATTAACATCGAGAATCCCGATGAGTCATCTTTTTGTAAAAATGTTTCTTTTATATTAATAGCTATCCATCCTTGCTCTGAAATTAAGTTAAATGCTTGAATAAAGGCTTCAGGCGGTATATCATTAAATCCGATAGCAGCAATAGAAACCAAACAATTTAATTGCCAATTCTTAATTTCTTCTATTTCTTCTTCCCGCAATTTAGTTAAATCTGATACATAATAGTCATCGTATATTCCGGGATAGTCTCTTTCGGCTGCATCGTAAGCTTCTTTTAATACATCAATACCAATAATTCTTGCTACTCCGAACTTTGAAAGTTCATGTCCCATCATTCCATTGCCGGCTCCTACATCTAAAATGCGAAATTCATTAAAATTTTCAGAAGTTTGCTCGATTACTTTTTTTAGCAGTTCTGCGATTTTTTGTGGAGATTTACATTTAAGCCGGTCATAAAATATTTGTTCATATAAACCAGGGCGTAAAAATAATTCGTCATAATCGTGAAATCGTATTTTTTTGACTTCACCATTTTCTTCTAAAAGGAAATATGCCTGATCCTGCGTCAAAATATACGGTTCTACCGCCGGTAACCGTATTTTATACCTTAATCTTTGTTTCATATTAAAAAATTTAAAATGTTAATAATAAACAAAAATATTAAAAATAGAGTTTTTCCCAAAATGTTTATTAACATAATGGATTCCATCCTCGCGTTCCACCCTTCTGTTGAAATAAAAACATTTATCCAGATAATTGTTTTTTTGTTTAAAAAATAGTATTTTTGTAATGATTAAATCTTAAAAAGATGAGTATAATAGAATTGCAATATAATTTAATAAAAAATATAATTGAAATACAGGATATTTCGTTATTATCAAAAATTAAAAGGTTTCTGACCGAACAGTTAAAAACAGTTGAAAATACTTATCAGTTATCTAATAAAGAACGTGAAATAATAACAAAACGCAGGAATAATAATAAACAAAAAATTAGTAACGAACAAGTATTTAATGAAATTGAAACATGGGTAAAAGAAAAATAGTTTGGAATGAAGATGCAAAAAATGATTTACAAGAAATCACTGAATATTTCAATAAACGGAATGGCTCAAATACTTATAGTAAGAAATTGATAAAAGAATTAAAACAATCTGTAAAACTTTTATTAACAAACAATAAAATGGGCAAAAAAGTGGAAGATGATGAAAATTTACGAGTAATCATCACAAGTAATTACAAAATATTTTATGAAATTAAAGAAAAGGAGATTGAAATTTTGCTTGTATGGGATTGTCGCAGAAATCCTGATGATTTAAAATTAGAGTAAAAAATAATTATGCTATTCACAAATAAATTTGCGAAAAAATGCGGCAAGAAACAAAATTCGATATCTAATTTTTCTTTTGGTTTTGGAACAATACTTATTTTTTTGGATATCCCCCTAAAACGCACTCTTGAATAATTCACAAATTTTTAATTGAAATATATCAATAGCCCCGTCTTTTAAGGCGGGGTTTAAAATGGAAAGCGTATCTCC
>JACQWN010000598.1 GCA_016209245.1 Bacteroidia bacterium | reverse complement strand
ATTGGCGGTGATGCCCATGTTTCCGGTTGCCTGTACGTCAACCAGGGAGTAATAATCGGGCAGAGAATAAAAGGGGAAAGAGGATTATTAGATACAATTTTGACAAAAGAGCTTGCGGTAGAACAAAAAATACTGACAAAGGAAATGCAAGCAGATACAGTAACAGCCGTAAAGATGCTGACAGAAAAAATAGAAGCTGTTAAGGATGTAAAAATAGCTACAATTACAATAGATGGAATAAACAACAAGATAAGCTCAAGTTTTGGTAATATAAGCTTTGGAGGGAATCACTTAAACAATGTTGGCTCGCTCAATGCATATAATGTGAATGCATCAGGCACAATAACTGCAAATACAGTTAGTGCAAATAATTTGAATGTAAGCAGCACGAGTTTTGACAGTTTGCAGGTAGTAGATAAAATAAAAACAAACAGGATAACTCCTCTTCCTGGAGATAGTTTAATTTATTTTGGTGATAGTACTATAATTTATGATGATAATAATCAACGAATTTACGGGAATCCATTGGGGGTTTACAAAGGACTTGGTTTGGGTGAATATACGTTAGGTGTAGGATTTCATTCAACTGCAATAGGTCGGTTCGTTAATGCTACAGGTGCAAGGTCCATTGTTATCGGTACCGGGGACGGCAACATCAGATTAATAAATGACATTGATAATTCTTTATTAATAGGTTTTAATAATCAGCCGGTAATATTTGCAAGAGTGAGCGGGGATAATAAACCTAGGGTAGGAATTGGAACTAAATTTCCGCAGCAGGCGTTGGAAATATATGGCGGTGGTAATTTATTATTTAAAGACGATGGTAATGATCCTGGAGACATTATATTCCAAGATAATTCAGGAATGATAAAAGGTCGTATATGGTCGTATCCTTCTGCAGGAAAGGGTTTATGTTTGAGCAGTGGCGCAAGTGATGCAGATGTTTTTATTGATGCAAATGGGAAAGTGGGGATTGGGATAGCAACTATCTCTACTGGTTTTAAATTAGCTGTTAATGGCAAAATTGAATGTATAGACGAAATAAAAATCTGTAATAGTAGTTTAGGTTGCGATTTTGTATTTGATAATAACTACTTTCTGCCAACAATTGACGAGCGTATTGAATATACGAAAAAGAACCATCACCTGATGAACATACAATCTTCAGAGGAAATTCAGAAAAACGGTGCAGAAGTGATGAAGATTACATTTGGCATATTACGTAATGTGGAAGAACACGAATTGTATTTTTACGAACAAAAAAATCAAATAAACAAACTAATAGAAGAAATGAATGAACTAAAAGTGAGAATATATCAACTGGAAAAAGAAAACTTGGAACTAAAACATAAAACGGGGAATTAAGCTATGAAAAGGATATTTAGACTACTAATGATATTATTATTTCTTTTTTTGTGAAGTAATATAAAAGGGCAATTTCAAGAAGATATTCTAATAATAAGTGTACCTAAAGAAGTACCTGAATGTATTATTGAGTTTGTTGATAATAAAGCAATTTTTTTAAAAAATGATATCAATAAACAAGATTATAGGATACGGGATTTTTGTAATGGTATATTTGAGATTGTTGAAATGAATAATATGAATGCATATTATATTGATACCACAAGCTGTACAGAACTTACTGCAAATGAGCTAAAAAGTAAAATCAAGAACTATAATATTGATAACCTTAAAAATATAATGATGCTTAATAAAAAAAGTGGAACTAATTCTTCAAAAACAATGCTAGATTTTACTCTTGGAGAATTTTATTATTCACCAAATTACATTTATTTAAAAGACCATATATCAATGGAAATGTATACTGATGATTTTGAAAATTATTTAGGATATCATATATTATATCCTGCTTATCAAAATGTAAACCATCTTCACTTTGAATCTCACTATTTTTATGACAACACAGACAATTCTTGTATCAATATTGATGTTACATTTAATTTTTAAAAAGAAAAGATATGAAAACAAAACGATTATTTAGCTTTACAATGTTGATAATTGGATTATTGTCATTTAACCATGTATCAGGACAAATAAGTCAAGGTGGTATTCCTTACAGCTTTAAGTCAAATTTAAAAAGGCTCAAAACCGATAGCATTGTTCTTAATGACACTGTTCCTGTTATTCAAATGCCTGAAATAGATCCCGCAAAAATTGATTCAATTAAGGAAAATAATAAAAATGGATTAGATGTCTTTCAATTCGCATATGGTTTTGAAGTAAGTATCGATCTCAGGAAATCTTCTATTATAGATTCATTAGAAAGTGGATTATTATTTCGACTTTCCATTAAGTCAACTGGAGCTTTTTCGATAAATGTGATATTTAAAGAATACAATATTCCGCCAGGAGCAAAACTTTTCTTATATAATAAAGGTAAGAAATCTGTAAAAGGTGCTTTCACAAGCAATAACAATATTCCAAACAAAAAATTCCCAATAGAACCTGTTATTGGTGACGAGATAATCTTGGAATATTTTGAACCATATTTCCCAAAATACAAGGGAACCATTATTATTGGTAAGGTTAGCCATGATTTTCTAGGAATCATCAATGAAGATGGCAACTTTGGAAATGCTGGCGATTGTCATGTGGATATAAATTGTCCGGAGGGAGATAACTGGCAAAATGAAAAACGAGCCGTATGCCGAATTCTAATAAATGGAAGCGGATTATGTAGTGGAACTTTACTAAATAATACCAATTTAGACGGAACCCCCTATTTCTTGACAGCCAACCATTGTATTAATAATCAATATGACGCAGAAAATTCCATTTTTGTTTTTAATTACGAAAGTCCTTCCTGTAATGGAAGTGATGGTTCAACTTCACAATCAATATCAGGAGCAGATCTACGAGCAACCAGACAAGGTTCTGATTTTACTTTACTCGAATTATCAAAGCCCCCAATATCTACATTTAACCCTTTTTATGCTGGTTGGGACAGGAATGATATACAAGGAGCAGGTGGTGTTTGTATCCATCATCCTGCTGGCGATGTAAAAAAAATATCTACATACAATATGATACCTATTAATTCAGATTGTATTACAGGATTTCCTCAAAACAATTTTTATCTTATAGACAATTGGCAAGCAACTGCAAATGGACATGGAGTAACTGAAGGAGGTAGTTCTGGTTCGCCACTATTTAATAATAATCATCAAGTAATTGGCCAATTATTTGGTGGTTGTACCAATCATAATGAGAATTGTACAAATCCTGCAAATGATTTTTCCAATTACGGTAAAATTTTCTCATCATGGGACTTAGGAAATAATCAAGACAATAGATTGCAAAATTGGCTTGATCCTGTTAATAATACAGCCGTATTAAATGGTAGTGGTATCTGTAATCAAGGAACTGCATTTAATTTAAACATCACTCATACTATTACATCAGGTTCAATAGAATTACATCAAGCTATAGATAATATTGAAGCATCAAATATTATAGAACCTGGTGCCACAGCAACTTATGAGGCTGGAAATAGCATTAGACTAACACATGGGTTTCACGCAAAAGCTGGTTGTAATTTTGTTGCTCGATTGGTGCCAATGAATTGTGTTCTGGGTTGTTACCCAATTTCAATAGATATACTTCCGTATGCATTTACACCAAATGGAGATGGTGTGAATGACCAATTATGTTACCCTGTTTCAAATGCAACTTCGTATGAATTTGAGGCATATAATATTTGGGGCGATTTAATTCATAGTAGTTCAGGTCTAGTTACTGGAAATCAGGTTTGTGTTTGGGATGGTAATGGTAGTTGCTCTCCTTGCTCATATGTTGTAATCATAGTATTCAGAAACGACTGCGACGAAATATCTGAGGCATATACTGTAACTGTTATTGGTGGTAGTAAATCTGTACAACAATCAAATTCAATGGACACTGCAGTTATATCAGATAAGGTACTATTAAATATTGTATCCGAAGAAGACCCTACAAGTTTTGATTTTGAAATTTTTCCTAATCCGTCAAAAGGGATCTTTTCAATTAGACTTAAAACCAAAAGTATTAAACCATATAAATTTGAAATTTTTAGCTCTATTGGCAAACTTGTTTATAGTGTAAAAAACCTTAGGGTGAGTGAAATAAAAATAAATAAATCCTGCTTACCACCAGGTATTTATTATGTAAGACTTAATGATGGTTATTCTGTTGTTACCAAGAAAATTGTAATACAATAATAACTCCAACATGAATACAATAAAACGAATTTTACAAAAACAAATAGCACTTAGTCTGATAATAACTTTAATTGCGTTAGTAAGTTGTAGAAAAGATTTAACTGATACAATTAATATTACAGAATTTAAATGGATGTTAAAAAGTATTAATATAGACAATGAAATATTAAAACCTGAAAACAAAGATTATTTAAGAGACGATGCTTATAACCTTATTTTTGAAAGCGACACTAACTTTATATTTAACACAAGTGTAAATATAGCGGGAGGCACCTTCAATATAACAGAAAAGGGTAAAATTTCAATTTTTTTATATGAAGAATTTACAGAGGTAGGGACTAATGACAACGAAGAAAAAAAACTTAACGAAAACTTAATATTAATCTTTAGTACAGTAACGAATTATAAAGTATTGGGAAACACCTTGTCTTTTAAAGGAGAAAATAGTGAAGTTAAATTAAAAAAGCAATAATCGTTTTGAAATAAAAACTTAAATGTAACATCAAGTTGGTGCAATGCCCACAGTATTAACAAGATAGATTGTGATATAACAAAAGGGTTTACGTTGTCAAACAAACAAATCAGGAGAGTGGGCACTGCACCAACTCGTGACAGGAATAAATTATTGTATCGAAGCTATTGCTCCTATAAGAATAAATTGTGCTGTTTCTACGCACTATCATATTCTCTATCTTCTTACTCATGTGCCTGATTATAATAATTATTGCTTTGATTATAATTGGGTGGGAGCATGCATAGAAGAAGTTCCTGATAATGTAGGTGGAGCAATTGTATTATATATATTCGATATGGATGGTCACCCTCCTTTTTGGTTACATACAGGCAACCCGGGTGCATGTAACTCTGACGCAGATACTTATACTTTTGACTATGGTGAAAATATTTATTTAATCGGTGGTATGGGGGTATTTTATTATCATTGTGTTAATTTAGGATACCCATACTACTTTTATCTTAAAATAGAATCATTAGATCCACCATATGAAAGTTATGAAGAAAATTTTTTAAGTAATACTGAATCTTTAAATATTTTCAGCGGATTTTTTAATATAAATACATTTTGTAGTCAACATGGAATTACTTTAGATGAAGGAAAATATAAAATTACATTAGGAGCATACGATTGTGAGCAGTTTTATGATGATAATGGTAATATAGTAGACCATGCTTATAGAAGTTTAAATATAAAAACAATGTATATTGTTGAATGCCCTTATAGCAGGAATATAACAGATGATATTTATGATTCATATATAGGTCAGGCAGAGAGTTATATAGTAGCAAATAATTATATAGAAACATCGGAAAAAGTAATATATAAAGCACAGGATTATATTAAGCTTACAGCAGGATTTAATGCAAAAGTTACCGGTGATGGTCAGTTCATAACATCAATAGGTCCTTGTGGAGTTGGGTGTAATGATCTGAAATTATTATCTGCTTCGCCATACTCTGATAATTATACAATTAATTTGGCAGAAAATCTGAAGATAGATTCAAATAATTTTATTGAGAATTTTGAATCTGAAAAGAATGAATTAAGTAGTGAAGAAAATACTATAATTTTCCCAAATCCTTTTAATAATAATATACAAATAATTAATCCTTATAAAAATATCAGTATTAATGTATTTGATATATCAAGCTATAATGTTTTTAGTAAAGAATATTTATATAAGAATAAAATAGATTTGGATTTTAGTGAACTTGCAAGCGGAACTTATTTTATAAAAATAATATCGGAAGAAAATATTATTACAAAGAAGATTATAAAAATGTAATAGAAAATGAAAACAAAATTAATACTTCTATTTATAGCAATAGCGATTATAAGCTGTAAAAGAAATAATATTGAGAGTGATTGTTGTTCCGAACCAGCATTATCAGAACAATTTACTGGAGGATTTATTAGGATTCCGAATATTTTTACACCAAACGGAGATGGTTTAAATGACATTCTATATGTAAGAGGTAATGGTATAAAAAATTTAAAATTTGTAATAAAAACAAGTTTAGGTAAAAAGT
The DNA here is from genome assembly GCA_016209245.1 of Bacteroidia bacterium. GTDB lineage: Bacteria > Bacteroidota > Bacteroidia > Bacteroidales > BM523 > JACQWN01. The sequence continues at coordinate 5,279 of JACQWN010000598.1, read as the reverse complement.
TGTTTGAGACAACTGATATTTCTATAGGTTGGGATGGTACTTATAAAAATGAAAAAAAAACAGGAATTTTTAAATACGAATTGGAAGTTGAAACGATAAATGGTGATAATATCGAAAAGAAAGGAAAAGTATGTTGTATTTCTGAAACTGATTATTCAATCAATTGTGAAAATTGTGAGTTTGACTTAATATTTGACGATCAATTTAATGGAGATGGTTATGAACCTATGAATTTTAAAGATAACATTTGTAACTAAATTTGTAAGATTGAATAAAATAAATAGGCTTCCCGATTGGTATAAATACTGGATTAAAATCCAAATTATTTTCAGAGTATTTTTTTTATTAATTGGAATAAATAATAATGTTTTTTGTCAAAAAGACAGTTTACGCTTGAATAGTATATTTATTGAACTTAGTGGTTTGGCTGCTGAATTTTCATTAAATTATGAACATCAGTTTCTTTTTAGTGATAACATAGGACTAAACATAGGTATTGGTTATTCTCCAATTTCGTTCAACGAACACCAACACAGACATTTATATTCTCCACGATTTCCAATTCAGATAAAAACATATTATCAATTTAAGAAACATACCTTTGATTTTGGAGGTGCTATTACACCTTATATTTGGCATGAAACTGAATATTCTTCTTACAATAGTGATATTGCATTGTTTGGTCAAATTGGCTATAAGTATTTTGTATTTAATGATTTATGTTATATTGGAATTGCTTTTTGTCCTAATATATTTGATAATGGGAAGTTTTTATTTTTTCCATGGGGAGCTTTGCGATTTGGGTATAAGTTTTAATAGCAAAATATCTCCATTATTCTTTTCTATTTTCTCCAATATGCTACGTCTTTTATCGTACCTTATTTCCAAATAAATATTTAAGTATATTCCCTATTGGAAATGAATCAAATTTTCCGCTATTTTGATAAAATTTTTTATCAAAATAATCTATGAATATAAGAATACTAATCAATATTACAGTAGTAATTTATTTATTTCTTGCGGGATGCAAAAATAAAGTGTCTGATAATAAATCAATTAATAACACGGAGCAACAAGAGCTTCAGGGAGAAATAAGCATTTCCGGAGCATTTGCCTTATATCCAATGACTATTAAGTGGGCAAATGAGTTTCAAAAAATACATCCGGAAGTTCGTATTAATATCTCTGCCGGTGGTGCAGGAAAAGGAATGACAGATGCACTTTCGCAAATGGTTGATTTAGGAATGGTTTCAAGGGGTATATCAGAAGAAGAGATTAAAAAAGGGGCATGGTTCGTTGCAGTTACAAAGGATGCTGTCTTACCGACAATAAATGTTGAAAATCCTGTATTAAACACTTTAAAAACAAAAGGACTAACCCGCCAAAAATTTTACAACATATTTATCACTGAAAAAATAAAAACATGGCGCGAATTAGTTGAAGCCCAGCTTAAATCCTTAATAAATGTTTATACCCGTTCTGATGCCTGCGGAGCAGCCGAAATGTGGGCAAAATATCTCGGCAAAAATCAGGAGAATTTAAAAGGCATCGGTGTCTTTGGAGATCCGGGAATAGCCGATGCAGTCAAAAAAGATAAATTTTCTATCGGTTACAACAATGTTTGTTATATTTATGATATTAAAACAAGAAAAAAATTTTCCGGTCTTGAAATTATTCCTATTGATTTAAACGAAAATACTCGCATTGATACCATGGAAAATTTTTATAACAGCTTAGATGAAATAATTGAAGCTGTCAAAAATGGAAAATATCCAAGCCCGCCTGCAAGGGAACTTTTTTTAGTTTCAAAAGGAAAACCATCAAAAAACATTGTAAAAGAATTTCTAAGATGGATATTATCCGAAGGACAAAAATATGTAAATGAGTGTGGTTATGTTGAATTACCAAAACAAAAGCTCGAATTGGAATTACAAAAGCTTAGATAAATTGCTAAATTGTTAAATTGCTAAATTGTTAAATTGCTGAAAAATCTAGTGCAGAAAATTAGAATATATCGAAAGTTAAAAGATACCGTAAGTAATTATTATATGTTACTATGTACAATATTTATAATTCTGTTATTAACAGGTATTACTGCCGGGCTTTTAATTAAATCGTGGCATATTATTGAAAAAATTCCTTTAAGTGAATTATTATTTTCAGACGATTGGCGACCTTTGAGTGGAAAATTTGGATTTTTACCATTCATAATAAGTTCTGTCTGGGTCACAATGGTAGCGCTACTGCTCGCAATACCAGCATGCTTGCTCACAGCAATATATTTGACTCAATACGCTCACAGGCGTTTACTGAGAATTATGCGACCGGTAATTGATATATTAGCCGGAATACCTTCGGTTGTTTATGGACTTTGGGGTGTATTAGTCATTGTTCCGTTAGTATCACATTTTCTAGTTCCGCTTTTCGGGGGTACTCAAAACACGGGATATTGTATCTTTTCAGGAGCTATTGTATTAGCAGTAATGATTATTCCATTTATAATCAATATTTTAATCGAAATATTCAAAGCAATTCCTGAAGAACTCACTGAAGCTTCGTTGTCACTTGGTGCAACACATTGGGAAACAATTAAATATGTAATATTACGTAAAGCATGGCCTGGTATTATTTCAGCATTTGGGCTTGGGTTGTCAAGGGCATTTGGAGAAACAATGGCAGTATTGATGGTAGTCGGAAATGTGATAAAAATCCCAACAGGTATTTTTCAACCCGGCTATCCTTTACCGGCTTTAATCGCAAATAATTACGGCGAAATGCTTTCGATAGATATTTATGATTCGGCATTGATGTTTGCTGCATTACTATTATTTATAATCGTACTAATATTTAATATGTTATCGAGATTAATTATAATAAAACTTGAAGTAACCTGAATTATTCAGGATAAAATATTGAACATGAATAAATGGAAGAAAATAGAGGAATCCTTTTTTAAATTTTTAATGCTGATAACTACATATTCAATTATTTCAGTTCTGTTGATTATTCTATTGACTATTTTATATAAAGGATTACCCTCACTGAGCTTTGAAATGCTCACACAAATTCCGAAGGATGGGTACTACTTTGGGCGGGAAGGCGGTATTCTGAATGCAATCACAGGTTCATTATATCTGTCACTTGGAGCTACTTTTTTATCCTTAATTATCGGTCTCCCTGTTGCATTATTTATGAATGTGCATCTGGTTAAGTGCAGTAAAATTGTTAATTCAATACGATTTATCCTCGATTTATTATGGGGTGTGCCATCAATTGTTTATGGCGCCTTTGGTTTTTCTGTTATGATTTTAATCGGATTAAAAACTTCTCTTCTGGCCGGAATTATTACTATGACTTTATTAATATTACCGATAATGATACGTGCAATTGACGAGGTGCTACGTACCGTTCCAATAGGATTATATGAATCGGCTTTGTCGCTTGGTTCGACCCGTTCGGAAACAGCATTCAAAATTTTTTTCAGGCAATGTATTCCTGGAATTGTAACAGCAATTTTATTGTCATTTGGCAGGGCAATCGGCGATGCGGCTTCCGTGCTGTTCACAACCGGTTATACCGATTATATTCCCCGTTCAATTATGGAACCTGCAGCCACATTACCATTATCAATATTTTTTCAACTTGGTTCTCCGGTGCCGGAAGTAAAAGGCAGAGCTTATGCATCGGCTTTAATATTAACTATAATAATATTATTAATCAGTATTCTGGCTAGAATATTAACCTCAAAATTTAATAAAAAGTGACAATTTAGGTATAGCCAATTATCCCACCGAAGTACGAAAAATGTACGAATATACGAATTACGAAGTGGCAAGCGTATTCGTAATTCGTATATTCGTAAAAAATTCGTACTTCGGTGAAATAATCTATATAATATAATATAGACCTAAATAGTTGTTCCTGCAAATATGATTACCGTTATCATAGGTCCTTCGGGTTGTGGAAAAACCAGCTTTCTAAAATGTCTTAACCGCATGGTTGAATTATATGAAGATGCAAAAATTACCGGTAAAATATTCATTAATAACGAAGATATACTGCATTCAAACGATGATGTTGCAAATATTCGAAAAAAAATGGGTTTGCTGGCTCAAAGGCCATACCCTTTACCAATGAATATTTATAATAATGTCGCATATGGATTAAAGATAAGCGGGAGAAAAAACAAAGCGATGCTGTATAAAAGAGTTGAACACTATCTTCGTATTGTCGGCCTTTGGGAAGAAGTAAAAGACCGGCTAAAAGAACCTGCGTCACGGCTTTCTATCGGCCAGCAACAACGCTTGTGCTTAGCACGGGGGTTGGCAGTTGATCCTAATATCATTCTTGCTGATGAACCTACTTCCGCATTAGATCCATTATCCAGTCAGATTATTGAACAAAAATTTATCGAGCTGAAAAAAAACTATACCATTATAATAGTGACGCACAATTTACAGCAGGCAAAAAGAATTGCAGATTATGTGCTTGTAATGAATCAGGGTGAAATAAGTGAAGAAGGTACTGCAAGCGAACTATTTAAAACGGGCTTAATACAAAGGATGGAAAAAATATTTACTTAATGAGTCTCCTCTGAACAATACTCCTTAATTAATTTTTTACAATTTACACCAAGTTTATCAGCAGTGTTGAACGCCTCACATGCATTTGTGATATTTTGTAGCTGGAGCTCGGCAAGACCAATCAGATAAAAAGAAGAGGAAAATCCGGAAAAACATCTGATTGCTTCCTTTGACCATGAAATGGTATTCTCATATTGTTTCTGATGATAGTAAGCGCTTGCAATACCATAATTTGCAAAAGCTTTCAATTCTATATTATTTTCCCCCAAAAAAGTCAGACATTTTTCGAAAGCCGTAATCGCTTCTTTGTGGTCGTTAAGATAATCATTTCTGATTACCCCAATCCAATAATATGGTTCAGCTTGGGTAGGTTGAATTTCAATACATTTGTAAAGATCTGAAAGAGCGTCTTTATAATTGTTAAGCTTGATTTCTGCAATTCCTCGTCCAAGATAAGCGGTTGAGGAATATGGATTAATAGATATAGATTTATTAAAATATTCAAAGGCTTTTTTATGGTTTCCAAGTATTTGGTGGGCTCTGGCAAAACAATTATATAATCTTGCAACTGTATCCTTTTGATTTTTCTGAATAACTTGAGCAGTAATTTCTAAGGCGGTGCAGACATCTATGCAATATTGCAGAAAGTTGACATCGCCTCCCTGGACAGACCATACTTGAGAAAGAGCGGCAGCG
>JACQWN010000597.1 GCA_016209245.1 Bacteroidia bacterium | reverse complement strand
TAAAAAAATATTAATCATCGAAAGGATAGAATGGGAAGAACAATCCAACCCTTTTTTCAGGCGGGAATTTGTCAAACTAACTTCAGAATAGGTGGGTAAGCATAAGACTATATTTATTTGTTCAAATTGCGGGGCACATTCGGCTCAGTGGCTTGGAAAATGTCCTTCCTGTAATGAATGGAATACTTTTGTTGAAGAGATTATACAAAAGCAGCCGATAACCTCCATAACTGGAAGCACAAAAGGGTATGCCTCTCCAATAAGTATTTCTGAAATAATCCCTCATGCCGAAACCCGCATCATTACCGGAATTAATGAGCTTGACAGGGTGCTTGGCGGCGGCCTTGTTCCCGGAGCAGTTGTCCTGATTGGTGGTGAACCAGGAATTGGAAAGTCAACTTTGCTTCTGCAGCTTGCTTTGAAAATAAATGAAAAGATTGTATTATATATTACCGGAGAAGAAAGTCCGCAACAGATAAAATTAAGAGCCGGCCGTATCGGAACAGAAAACAATAATTGTTTTATTCTTAGCGAAACTTCTCTTGAAAATATTTTCGACCATTTGGAGAAAATTCAGCCTGGAATTATAATAGTTGATTCTGTTCAGACTTTATATACTGATAAAATAGAATCATCACCAGGAAGTGTCACGCAAGTTCGGGAATGCACAATGGCACTTTTAAAATATGCCAAAAAGTTTGGTATTCCAGTATTTCTGATAGGGCATATAAATAAAGAAGGAAATTTAGCAGGGCCAAAGGTTTTAGAGCATATTGTTGACACAGTTTTGCTGTTCGAAGGCGACCCGAATTATATGTACCGGGTTATCAGAGTGACAAAAAACAGATTTGGCTCCACTTCTGAATTGGCAATTTTTGAAATGCGAAGCAATGGTTTAAAAGAGGTCTCAAATCCTTCAGAAGTGCTTATTTCCAATCTGAATCGTGATTCTTCAGGCACTGTAGTTTGTTCAACCTTAAATGGTAACCGGATTTTATTAGTAGAAATTCAATCGCTGGTCAGCTCTTCTGTTTACGGAACTCCACAGAGAGTATCAACCGGCTTTGATTATAGACGGCTGAATATGCTTCTTGCAGTGCTTGAAAAAAGGGCCGGATTCAGACTGTCGCTTAAAGATGTTTTTATTAATATTGCAGGAGGATTACGAATCGAAGACCCCGGATTAGACCTTGCAGTAATTTGCGCAATTCTTTCATCTGATAAAGATTTTCCAATTGATAACAATTTCTGCTTCGCAGGAGAAGTCGGATTATCTGGCGAAATCAGACCGGTTTACAGAATTGAGCAGAGAATAGCTGAAGCACAAAAACTGGGTTTTAAAAAAATTTTTATATCTAAATCGAATATAAAGGGCTTAAATCAGACAAAATTTAATATCGAAATATCCGGCGTAAGTAAAATTGAAGATTTATTTCGACATTTGTTATAATGAAATGAAACTGTTGGTAACAGCTTGCTTATTCATGCTGTTGGTACTTTCCTTTGATTTACCAGCACAGGAAAACAAAATTTTTAATTCTAAAAGATTGAGGCAATTAAAATCGGAAGGATCGGGGATTAAGGCATTTACCGGCTCACCGGCACAGGTTAAAAACGGGATAAGCGAAGACGCCAAAGTTATAAAAGAAATTCCCTCTTTTGAAACAGTAATTCTGCTTGATTATTTCAATGGCTCTTTTGGCGTTCTCGCCGACACAACATTTGGCTTTATCGAAAAGCAATACATCATAACCGATTTTAAAATTGAATCGTATATGACCATTTGGGAAAATAAAGTCAAAGCTTTGCTCAAAGAAGAAGAAATCCGGCAACGAAGCATACAAAGAGAAGAAGAATGGCAGAAAAATTTTAACGAACCGGCTTATGCTACCGGTAATTTAAAAATAGATAAAGCAATAGAGAATCCTTTTTCTTCTGTTAAATATTCAAAAGTTAATGGTTATAATTTCAGTTTGAAAAATGAAAGGTCAACTTCGATTGTCAAAGAAGGAAAGCTGAATGAACTCATTGAATTTCCTGGCTGCGAGCTAACGGTGGAACAATGTAATGATTTTTTCAGGATTATAACAGATACAATATTATATGGAAGAGAACCTCCATTGCTTTTCAGTCCGAAAATAGGTATTGTATTTTATGGGAAAAATGAAGAAATTTTAGAATATATAGATATTGACCTCGATAATATCCAGCTTAAATCATCGGTTTACATTCCCGCGATTAATTACTATAATTATTGGATTGATTCAAGAGGAAACCCTATTACTGAAGGCCAGGCAAAGACAATAAATGGCGCTCAAATTATTAGCCAGACAGGTTTCACAAAACAAGGAAAAGAAATATTGATGGAATATTTCAGAAAGCTAAAGCTTAATGTTTCAAGCTACCCTCCTGTATTTCTATACGGATTCGATTTATCGTGGTCAATGACGGGCTATTATAATGAAATTCCCAAAATATGCCCGGCTTTTGTCGCAAATTTTGCCCGTAATTCTTTCTCTGTCGGACCAAGATTATGGCTCGGAAATTATTATGGTTTTGGCGGAAATTTTGCAACAGGCCTCCAATACACATATAAATATTATATCAGCCCGTATGGTAAACGGTTTAAAACTTTTGTCTTTTTTGATTTTGACTATAGCTATTACCGTGAAATCTCAAAAACAAATCAGGGCTATTACCAAATAGTTAAAAAAAATATCGAGAATTTTATTAATTTTTCAATCGGGCCCGGCTTAAGATACAGAGTATATAAAAATTTACATATCCATCTCGAAGCGGGGATTGGTAAAGGCTTTTCATCAGGCAGAAATGTATATTACGATCCCGTCAATACAGGAAATAACTACGAAAATGTATATGGATTTTTTAAAGGATTTTTCTGGGATACACCATCCTCTTTAGTTAAAGCCGGGTTGTATTATCATTTTTTATAAAAATTATGCAAATATAAAATTATTAGTTCTAATTTTATCAGCTTAATAAAATAGTATATGGCAAGTAAACTATTCAGCACTAAATCAATAAAGCAATTGTTAGATGAAGCCTCGGATCCGAAGCATTCTTTTCGAAGGGCGTTATCAGTGACAAATCTTACAACACTTGGCATTGGCGCCATTATTGGCGCAGGAATATTTGTCTTAACAGGGCAAGCTGCGGCACAATATGCAGGGCCAGGTATAGTATTTTCATTTATTATCTCGGGGCTGGCATGCGCTTTTGCCGGTTTATGCTATGCTGAATTTGCCTCGATGATTCCGATAGCAGGAAGCGCTTATACATATTCTTATGCAACATTGGGTGAATTTTTTGCATGGATTATCGGATGGGATTTAATTCTGGAATACCTGTTTGCAGCTTCTACGGTTTCTGTGGGCTGGTCAGGATATATTGTGAGCTTTTTAAAGGATTTCGGCTTGTCTTTTCCTGTTGAATATACAGCCGCTGCAGGAACCAAGCTGATTCAGCTGCCAGCCGAGGGATGGAAAGTAATTACAAATGAGCTTATAGAAAACATTAAAACATCCGGCTTAAGCATTGATACATTACCTCATACTACAGCAATATTAAATATTCCCGCAATGTTCATTGTCGCCTTGCTGACTTCATTACTTGTAATCGGAATCCGTGAATCAGCCACTTTTAATAATTGTATGGTTATTATTAAAGTCTGCGTGATAATATTATTTATAATTCTTGGAATTGCATTTATACAAAGCGATAACTGGAGTCCGTTCATACCGAAAAATACAGGAAAGTGGGGTGAATTTGGAATTTCAGGTATATTACGGGCTGCCGGTGTAATATTTTTTGCGTCTATCGGCTTCGATGCAGTGTCAACAGCCGCTCAGGAAGCAAAAAATCCACAACGTGATATGCCTATAGGAATAATGGGCTCGTTAAGCGTATCAACTGTCTTATATATTTTGGTAGCTATTGTGCTTACAGGTATTGTCAGCTATACCGACCTGAATGTCGCCGATCCTATGGCTGTTGGAGTAAATGCAATGGGCGACAGCATGTTTTGGCTGCGTCCCGTAATTAAGATTGCTGCTATAGCCGGATTAAGCTCTGTTATATTAGTTATGCTGCTCGGACAACCGCGAGTATTTTTCTCGATGTCGAAAGACGGCTTGTTACCGCCTGTATTTTCAAAAGTGCATCCAAGATTTAAAACTCCATATATCAGCACTATTTTAACAGGTGCTGTCGCTGTGGTTCTTGCAGGCATTTTACCCATTAATATACTTGGTGAATTAGTTTCTATCGGCACTTTGCTTGCATTCGTAATTGTATGTATCAGTGTTGTTGTATTGAGAAAAACCAGGCCCGATTTACAACGTCCTTTTAAAACCCCGTTCGTTCCTGTCATTCCAATATTAGGCGCCTTAATTTGCTTCATCCAGATGGTCGCGCTTCCGCTTGATACATGGCTGCGGCTGATAATATGGATGGCTGTCGGATTTTGTATATATTTTCTATACGGTATCAGACACAGCAAATTGAGAAAACTGCAATAGTTTTATAAACTATGAATAATCAACCCACATCATTCAAAAAAAACTTAACCCTTTTCGATGCTACAATGCTTGTTGTCGGCTCGATGATTGGTTCGGGAATTTTTATTGTAAGCGCCGATATATCACGAACTCTCGGGGCTCCCGGATGGCTTATCGTTGCATGGGTTATTACAGGTGTAATGACTATTATCGCCGCTTTAAGCTATGGCGAACTGGCAGGTATGATGCCAAATGCCGGTGGCATTTATATTTATCTCCGTGAAGCTTATAATCCTATGTTCGGATTTCTGTATGGCTGGACTACCTTTACCGTTATCCAAAGTGGAAGCATTGCCGCCGTAGCCATGGCTTTTGCAAAATTTCTCGGAGTGCTTATACCTTGGTGTTCCGAGCAAAATGTCTGGCTCGAAATTGGAAATATTAAATTTAATAATGCTCAGATTGTAGCAATTGTAATGATTGTTTTTCTTTCATGGATTAATTCAAATGGAATTAAGCTTGGTAAATATATCCAGAACATATTTACAAATATCAAGCTCCTGGTATTATTAATATTTATTATTATCGGCTTTCTATTTGCTAAAAATTACGATATAATTAAAATAAATTTAAGCATATTTTGGGACGCACAACAAGTTGTCGGATGGGAACCGCAAAATTTTTCCTTCAGCGGTATTATAAATCTCACCGGATTTGCTCTTTTAGCAGCTATTGGCACCGCTATGGTCGGATCATTATTCGCCGCCGATGCGTGGTACAAT
>JACQWN010000567.1 GCA_016209245.1 Bacteroidia bacterium | reverse complement strand
TCTGGACGCTAATTTTTCCGTTGCCATTGCCCAAAACGTGTAATGTTGAGACTGGGCTTGTTGTTCCGATGCCGACGTTGCCGCTTCCACTGATTTGAAAAAACGGGCTTTGCCCATCAGACGAATGCACCGCAAATGGAGAATCCAAAAAATTAGTTCCAGCTGCAATATAAAGACCATAGTTTTTACCAAATGTGGAAGAATTATATAATCTCGCTACCCAGTTACTATCGTTGTGAACAACTGTAAGTTTGGAACCATAAGTGTCTTCCTGTCCAATTCCAACATTCCCTGTATTATAAAATATATCATTCCCGTTTTTCTTCCAAAGCATTGTGTCTGCTTCCTGTGTAAGGTATCCGCTTAAATCAGGTTTGTCCGAAAGGTCGTTATAATTTCCGCTAAACCCTGCAGGGAGTTTCACAAAACCGCCATTGCTCAAATAAACAGTATCATTGCTAATGCTTAATGCCTGCAGTTCGTTGGTAACAGAACCATCAACTTCTGTAAAACCAGTAATGTAACCGGCATCGTTTGTTAACTGGCTTACGTTGGCGGGAATGGTCGGGGTGTTGGTTAAATTGTTGTAATCACCATTGAAATCATTTGCATCATTGGTATCCCATCCTGTAAAGTCGGGTTTATTTGTCAGGTCATTATAATTTCCGCTGAAACCGGCAGGCAATTTTACAAATCCACCATTACTCAAATAAATTGTGTCGTTGCTGATGCTCAAGGCCTGTAGTTCGTTGGTTACAGAGCCGTCCACTTCGGTTATCAGATAACCGGTGTCGTTATTTAGTTCGCTCACGTTTGCAGGAATCGCAGGCTGGTCGTTAAGGTCGTTATAGCTGCCGCTTGTTGCGACCGTTGCCAGCGATGGTGCGCCTGTCAGGCTGCTGTACTGGCCGTCAAAGCCCGCAGGTAATTTAACAAACCCGCCATTGCTCAGGTAAATTGTATCGTCGGAGATACTCAGAACCTGCAGTTCGTTTGTAACACTGCCGTCAACCTCGGCAGTCAGGTAGTTTTGCAAATCGCTTACCTGGTTTTCGGTAATGCTGATACCTGTGGTTTTGTCCCATGCCGTAAATACAGGGTCGCTTTCGGTGATCGTTCCTGTAACATTTTCCGCAGTTTTCGCATGCAACGCGTAAGGCACGGAAAGCAGTTGCGAAGTTCCCATGAACTCATAGTTTGTGCCTCCGGTTCCGTCCATTTCAACTTTCATGAAATAAATATCCGCTCCCCAGTCAATTGTAGAAAAATTACCGGAAATAACAGCGCCATTGCCTACAACAAGGTCAAACACGCCGTAATCGTTTGAAGTTGCCGCATGCGTTTCACAATAAACTGTGGTTCCGCTTGCGCTGCCCTGCAAAATGCTCATGCGCAGGCTAATTGCCTGGTTAAGAAGTATTGTACCTGTACTGTTCCGAGTTACTCCTTGATAGTTAAAACCATCAGGTGTTTGGGCTAATGATATTGCCATTTGTAAACAGGCAAAACCGAAAAGCAAAATAATCTTTTTCATATCTTAATTTTTTTATGCCTTCGCAGCCCCAACTCAGGCGATTTATAAAAATAAGAAAGCGTGGAACTGTAACTCCATTCGCTTTCGAGGCTCTGGTAAGCCCATGGTCGCAAATAAGTAAAGCCCACGCTTAACGTGAGCGTTCACTTTTTACTCAAGCGACCATTTGAAATTTACCAGATTTCGAAAGCCAGAATAAAAGCTAAACGCTTCTTAAAAATTCTTATATTTTATTGTTATGTCATATTCAATTATTGTTTTGAAATACAAGTTCAAAAATACGAAAAATTTGTTATTATTTCTTAAAAAAATTTTCCCTTTTTTCTAAGCCGGTAAAAAATTTATTTTTGACTTTCATTTATTTTACCGTGCCGTCGTGCCTTATTCAATTTGGCTATTAATTCTTTAATTGTAATTATTTCTGTCTTATTAATTTTTCTTAAATCCAATAAATCAGAATCACCAGTTACTAAATAATCTGCATGGCTGTCAATAGCTAAATTCAATAAAAAGTTATCTTTGAAATCCCTGCATTCATTAACTTTGGTAGTAACTTTCACCAATTCCCCATATAAATCAAAAATTCTTAATAAATTGTGAATATCAATTTCAGAGAAATATTTTTCAAATTTTGGTCTTGATGCAACGGTAATAAATTCTTGAATCGATTCTTCAGAAAAAATTAGTTTTACCTTTCCTTTATCAACATAATTATCAATGAAAACAAAATTTTTTGAGATAAGGATGCTAATCCATAAGTTAGTATCAAGAATTACTTGTTTACTTATCATATCTGGCTTTTCTAACAGATTCCACCTCCTTTGTAATCTCATCTAAAGTAGGTGCATTATCAGAATTCCTCCTTAATCTATTAAGTAATTCAATAAATTCGGATTTAATTTTATCCTTTTTAATCCTAATTATTTCCATATCTGCTAAATCCTTGAGCAGAATTTTTGCTTTGGGGTTAATAATTTCAATTCTCAATGATTCCATTTCAATATGTTTTTACCAAAGATACAAATTCAATTGTAAGAGAAACGTCTAAACAACGCGCTTATGACGCTATATTAGTTTTTACATACTTATTCGTTTTAAGTATTACGG
>JACQWN010000044.1 GCA_016209245.1 Bacteroidia bacterium | reverse complement strand
GCCAAAGGAACCGGATTCAATACTGTAAACCCGTTAAACAAAGGACAATTCACCGGTTGTGAATTTACAGGTTTAACCTGCGGACTCAAAGGAGCATTCTATGCAACAGAAGTCTCCGGTTGCACTTTCAGCAATATGGTGCAGGGAATAGCAATTAAGCAGTTTGTTACAAAGCTTGGCAATAATATTATTGACAACAACATTTTCAATAATATCCGTGAAGGCGTTTATATACAAGGAGGTTATCTCGATGCTCTTATAAACAATACTTTCACGGGTATCTATTCTGATTTGAAACAAGATGGTTATGGCGTTTATGTTGTGAGCAGCGGGGCATTTCATATCGAAAAGAATAGTTTTGACGGTCTGACAAGTCCAAATCCTTTAAGCGGCGGTGCTACTTATGGCGTTGTTACTGAAAATTCCGGAGCACTTGGCGGCATTATTTTCGATAATAATTTCGTAAATACCGACTTCGGCATCCAGACCCAGGACAACAATGAAAATCTTGTTATACGTTGTAATACGTTTACAAACATCGGCACATATTCGCTCTATGTTTACGATGGACAGTTGAAACAACAAGGTGTAAACTGCAGTCCGACCAATCCGCCTAACAGGAATGAAAACCAGGCCGGAAATGAATGGACAAGCGCTTGTATTGATAATCAGGATATTTTTATTGGAAAAGGCGTACATTTCGATTATTATGCGCATAAATTGAATATTGACAATACTCCTGCGACTGTTCCGGAATGCAGCCAGCAGTGGTGGAAAACCATGCATCTGAAGGTATGCGATTTAAAGAAAACTACAACATCGTGCAATTCATACCTGCACGGATTGCCGGCGCCGCCGCCCGAAACTCCTTATGAGCAATATATTTTAGAATATCTTGAGCAGCAAATTACCGAGCTAAAAGATGAAAACCAATTGCTCGAAAATGAAAAGCTCCGCCAGCAATTGAAACATGAGGACATTGCAACTGCAAAGAACGAGCTTGAAACTACCATTCTCCATCCATCCAAGAAAGCTTATGCTGAAGAGCTTATTGTAAGCGAGCAGATTACCGAAGGGCGGGCAAAGATTGATGAAGTGCTTTCTGAAAGCATTGATATTGCTGAAGATGAAAATTTTGCCGAGCTTATGAACACTCTTGCCGACCTGAAAGAAGAAGGAAATACAATTCATGAAATGGATGAAGTCAAAGAATCTAAAATAAGAACTGTAGCTAATTCAGGTAAAATTATATCTGCAAAAGCGCAGGTTTCGCTTGAATTGGTTAAAGATGAAATCTATGTTCACCCGATAAAAAAAGGTGAATTTGGCGAAAAAAGTCTGACCGTTTTGCCTGATAAAAAACAAGAAAATGAAAGTAATGCTTATTTCAGGATTTATCCCAACCCGAACAACGGCAATATGGAAATCGAATATTATTTACCCGACAATGATGATGGTAAACTTACTTTCTATTCAATTGAGGGGAAGATAATTGCTGAATACAGCCTTAAATCATCCAATCAGCGGGTATTCCTTAATGCAGGTGATATATTTTCAAACGGAATTTACTACTACAAGTTAATTACAGGAAAAACCATAATAGCTACCGATAAGCTGGTTATTGTGAAATAATATTTTTTATAAAGTGAACCGCTTGCAAGGCGGTTCACTTTCGTTTATTTGATGAGACATTTTATAACATATATTATTTTTTTATTAATCCCCTGCCTTCATGCCCAGCAACCGGTATTCGACTGGGTAAAAAGCGCCGGGGGAGCAAGTTATGACGGCGGATATTCTTTATATTATAATGAAAATCTTGCGATAATAGGCATGTACAATTACATACCATATTTCAATGGTTATACTTTGCCAAATTCCGGCTATTGGAGTAGCATTTTTATCTGTGTTATGGATAATAACGGCAATTATATCAATGTTAAAAGCTTAGGTTCAAATACAACAATGTCAACCGGGTGGGCGCTGAATACAGCGATAGTGCAATCCTGGATAATTATACTTTATACAGCGACGGTAACGATGACGCGTTTTTCTGTAAGTTAAACCTAAACGGTAATATTCAGTGGTTAAAAACGGCTCATGGAAATGGTTCCGACTGGTGTAATAACATTAATTATTTTAGTAACGGCGACTTAATAATAGTAGGTGAATTTCGGTATAATTTACAAATTGATACTATTGAATTAGTTAACCCGGGTACAGAGTATATGAGGAATATATTTTTAATCAGGGTAGACACGGCCGGTAATTTTTTATGGATAAAGCAACTTGGCATGGGGGGGGGGCAAGAATTTTAAGCATGACGACGGATATGGGAAACAATATCTACTTAACTGGCCCCTTTTCCGGGACTTGTTTTTTTGGCGGATACAGCTTAACAAGCTATAGTGATGCAACAGATATATTTATTGTCAAAATTAATGAAGCCGGCGATGTATTATGGGCAAGACAGGCGGGCAGTACAAGCGAATATTCCGAATCAGGTTGGTCTATTGCTGCCAGTAAAGAAGGAGATATTTTCGTATATGGTATATTCGCAGGAAGTGCAACATTTGATAGTTTTACAGTTAACAGCACAGACTTAATTGATAATTTTATTGCCAGGCTTGATTCGTCGGGTAATTTTATATGGGTAAATCCGATAAAAATGGCACCTTATGTTTATTCGACCGATCATTATCACAATTCCATTGTTTGTGATACGTTTTGCAATGTATATCTTACCGGATGGTTTAAAGATACGATGCAATACCAGGGTGTTTTTTTATACAGCGAGGGTACTGATAATTACAATTCATACATAATGAAGGTGGATAAAGATGGCAATCTTGTCTGGATAACTCACCTGAGCGGAATTGAGGGTAATTATAGCCGTTCCATAACCATTGACAATGATAATAATTTGTATGTTACGGGCAGGTAGGGAATATGCAATTAGCTTATTATTTTGAAAACGATGTCGGTGGCAGCCTGGTAATTGGCACGCTGCAGGGGAAGAAACTGGTGCAATATGAGTTGAAAGCCGGTAACCGGCATGTTTTCATCAACAACAATCGTTTGGATAACGGCCTGTATTTTTATAACGTTTTTTCCGGCACTTCGGTTGTTGCCAAAGGAAAATTAGTGATTATCAGATAATTATACCTGTAAGTCCAATAAATATAAATTCAGGCATCTATATTAGCATAAACAGCATTCTTCTCGATAAATTCCCTCCTGGGGGGTACTTCATCACCCATGAGCATAGAAAAGATTCTATCGGCTTCGGCGGCATTTTCAATGGTTACCTGGCGTAGAGTGCGTTTTTCAGGATTCATGGTTGTTTCCCAGAGCTGTTCTGCGTTCATCTCGCCAAGTCCTTTATATCGCTGAATATGAATGCCTGAATCTTTACCCCTGCCTAATTCTTCAACAAAACGATTACGTTCATCCTCGGTCCAACAATATTTTTCGGTTTTACCTTTTTTTATCAGGTAGAGCGGGGGAGTGGCGACATAAAGATAGCCGTACTGAACCAGCTCTTTCATGTAGCGGAAGAAAAAAGTCATGATAAGAGTAGTAATATGGCTGCCGTCAACATCGGCATCACACATTATAATTATTTTATATTATTTTATGGTAACGAAGGCCCGACAGGTTTGTCGCTTTGCTGTCTTCTTCCGTGCCAATTGTGACGCCAAGCGCAGTGAAAATATTTTTTATTTCTTCATTCTCAAAAATCTTATGCTGCATAGCTTTTTCAACGTTCAGGATTTTCCCTCTGAGCGGAAGTATCGCCTGAAAGCGCCTGTCCCTGCCTTGTTTGGCTGTTCCGCCTGCCGAATCGCCTTCAACAAGGAATACTTCAGTGCCTTCAGGTTCTTTATCTGAACAATCGGCAAGCTTCCCCGGTAAACCTGAACCGGATAATATACTCTTCCGCTGTACAAGCTCCCGTGCTTTTCGTGCAGCATGACGGGCAGTGGCTGTCAATATTACTTTTTGCACAATAACTTTTGCATCCCGCGGATTTTCTTCAAGATAATTGGTTAATAAATCGCTTACGGCCTGGTCAACTGCTCCCATCACATCAGAATTTCCAAGCTTCGACTTGGTTTGGCCTTCAAACTGCGGTTCGGCGACTTTAATAGATATCACCGCCGTAAGACCTTCGCGAAAATCATCCCCATTTATATCAAATTTAAGCTTTGCCAGCATGCCCGATTTTTCGGCATAGTTCTTTAATGTTCTTGTCAAACCCCTTCTGAAACCGGCAAGATGAGTCCCGCCCTCAGTAGTATTAATATTATTTACATATGTATGCACATTTTCTGTGAATGAAGTGTTATAAAGCAAAGCAATCTCAACAGGGATGCCCTGCTTTTCCGTGTTAATATAAATAGTCTTCTCGATTAGTTTCTCCCTGTTTGAATCAAGGAAAGCCACAAATTCTTTCAATCCTTCTTCGGAGTAATATTTTTCATATAAATATTCTCCGTTTTCATCTTTTACACGCCGGTCGGTAAGTGTCAGCAGAATGCCTTTGTTTAAAAAAGCTAATTCCCGCAGACGGACTGAAAGAATATCAAATTTATATTCTGAAGTGATTAATATGCTGTCGTCGGGTGTGAATGTAATAATTGTACCGGTTTTATCCGATTCTCCAGTAACTTTGACATCGTAAAGCGGTTTTCCATAAGCGTATTCCTGTACAAAGATTTTTCCTTCGCGATGAATTTCAGCTTTCAGATGTTTGGATAGCCCATTTACACATGAAACGCCTACTCCATGCAAACCACCGGAAACTTTATAGCTTTCTTTATCAAATTTTCCGCCTGAATGTAAAACCGTCATTACTACTTCAAGTGCCGACCTTTCTTCTTTTTCATGGTAATCTGTTGGAATTCCGCGGCCATCATCTTCGACACGAACAGAATTATTTTCATTTATAATGACATTAATCGTTTTACAAAATCCAACAAGCGCCTCATCAATTGAATTATCAACCACTTCATATACTAGATGATGTAGGCCTCTTACGCTGACATCCCCTATATACATCGCCGGCCGTTTTCTTACCGCTTCTAAGCCTTCCAATACTTGGATGTTCTCTGCAGAATACCCATTTCCATTTATTTGTCCGTTTTTTAGTTCATTCATAGACATAATGTAATTTTCGTTTAATTATTTTTTTTCCTGAATATTCTTTCAGTGTCATTTCTCTTTGTGTATCAATTAAGAGCTCTAAAGCATCATGTAAATTCTCTAATAGCTCCTGAATTGTTTTACCTTGCGAAATTACTGCAGGTATTTCCTGAAGTTGGCCAACATACCAACCGTCATCGCTTTTTTCAATTATTGCAGTAAGTTGGAATTTCGTTTTCATAGTAACTAATATTTATTATTTGCAAATTTACATAAAAATATTTAATAATACAATAAAAATGCAAATTATTTTTAATGGTTTTTTTAAAATTAACTAATTAACTGTCAGATAGTTTAAAAAATGTCTGACAGTTAATTAGAAAGAGTAGCTTTTTCTCCAAAAAGTGAATATGTAATCCCCGCCATAATATTGAATCTTTGCATAGGATAATGATTCCATTTATAATACTTCATTGCAATAATATTATTGAAGTTTATAAAGCCGGACAGAATTTTAGTGTAGCGGTATTCAATTTCAATATTAAAATCAACAACCTCCTTTAATATATCATAATTTTTATCCGGCTCAAATGATTTTGCATACCTTTTTCCCAAAACAAATAATTCAGCCCCTATATTTATTTTGTCTTGAAGGTTATATTTTGCCGTCAGCGAAACTTCATAGTCGGGCTTATGCCATGGCTTTTCTTCATTTTGCATTGTATATGCATGGTAATTTCCGTTAAACCGTATATCCAGCTTTTCAGTTCTTTTTAATGTTATTGTGGAATAAAAATGATATAAGTCAACATAATCATAAACAACGCTAAATTGATTCTGCAATATATTATTCGTATCATTTACAAAGAAGTACATTGAATCAATCTGTGAATATTTTCCACCGATATCATAATAATTGCTTGAATTAATATTTCCTCTTACTCCAATATTTATATTTAGCTTCCTGTTTGTATTTGCAACACATAATCCGGGTACAATATAGGGGTTTTCCATAACAATTTTGCGATAATGGTTTGTTTCCATTTCCCCATTTACAACAATATATGGAATTATAATCCGGTCAATAATGTCATACTGAAGCTCGGCAACAGGATATAAATGATAAAAGGCATTTTGATTTTCTATGTCGGTTTCTATGTTTAAACCTCCTGTTATTTTTAGATTTTCGATTTCAAAATCTGTCCATGGTTCTAATTTTATTAATATATTATTTGATGTATCGAGCAAATTTTCATTGCAAAGCTCAATTTTCATATCCGCTCCAAATAGTTCTTTATTATATAAATAATTAAATGTGCTGTTAAGAGCCCCATGGTTTTCCAGAAAATCTTTTTTATCCTGAAAAAAATTATATTTTAGCCGGATATCATAATTAAGATGCGACGAGTCGAGAAAATTGGTTTTTAATCCAGCTGTTGCACCAATACCTGTATAATTTTGGCTTATGTCTTTCTTTTCAAGTGTGGTATCGAATAAAGATGTATTGTATCCATAATAATGCATAGCGTTTCTGTCGAACCGGACATCACCATAAAGAGTTTTAAACTTATAAAATTTATTAGCGGATAACCGTACTAAATCATCTGCATATCCGGCAAATACTCTTTGATTTCTTTCATTTTTCACCTTACCGTTTGATGATAGATGATTTGCATCAATGCTCCAGCTAAAATCTTTTGAACGGAGATTGCTCAGGCTAATCCAAGCAAGCGGTGTTATATAATTGCCGAAGCCTAATTTTATATAGCCCATATAAAATCGTGTTAACAGGTCATCCGAAATCTTAGCCGAACGTATCTTATCTAAAGTAAATTCAGTATTTATCTGCTTCGATGAAATAGAATAATCGAACGCGGGAGCGATTTTTACAGTATCTATGATTTGAGGCAAATCATTTTGCTTGAAAGCATCGGAAAGCGATGGTTTAAACAAATCAACTATTTTAATATTGATATTGCTTAATGTGTCGCCTTCTTCTTTCGGTTGTGCTATTGTTGTTACAGATATAAGCGTTATGAACTGTACGGCTAAAATCTTGTAAAATTTCATTTTTAATAGCTTTAATTTTAGTTACTATTCGCATTTAGTATAATGATAATCTGAAACGGCGAGTGAGCGAAGGGGCGATTCGTCTAAATTCCTGCTCATCTTTCCTTTGGTTTGATAGTCCATTTATCTGCATCATCTATCATTATAATTAATTGTGAAATTATTTTTTCATATTTATCATAAAATACATGAAATGTTTCTTCTGAAATATAGGAACATCTATAAGCAAACTCAAGTGAAATTTGCGTTTCGCATGCTTCTGTTTCAGAATCACTTAATTTAGCAATAAATGCAGCTTTATAACGTCTTTTTCGCCACGCTTCACCTATATTCATACAAACAGAGCGAGAAGAACGTCTCATTTGGTCTGTGAGAGAATATTTTTCTTCAGGAGGAAATTTTTTTGTCATTATAAAAATTTCCATTGCTGTTTCAAAAGCTAATTGATAAACTCTCAATTCCCGATAACTTTTTATTATTTCAGCCATATTTTTATTATTTTAGTTATTTTTCACTCTTCTACTCTCCCGCTCTTCCGCTCTTCCGCTCTCCCGCTCTTCCGCTCTCCCGCTCTTCCGCTCTTCCGCTCTCCCGCTCTCCCGC